>JAABSM010000019.1 GCA_011390365.1 Gammaproteobacteria bacterium | reverse complement strand
GGCGACATTTGTTTGGAGTACAGCCCTGGGGCTGTCCGATTACCCGCACACGCCCAAGCGTGTACTCCAACCCTCAACCAGATCGATAATAGTCTATCTCACGGTAGATGGATATGTTGGTAGTAGGGGTGAGGTTAGGCAGACCTGGGTGAGATGGCGGAGCATTTGAAGTTGGATCGCCGGTAGGCCGGATTGCGAAGGTAGCAAAATCAAATGTGGGTGCAGGAAGCATCAGCGGCTAGGAGGAACTAAAAAAGGCCTAGCCGTTTCCAGCTAAGCCTTTGTTTTGTATGGCGCGCCCGGAAGGATTCGAACCTCCGACCACCTGGTTCGTAGCCAGGTACTCTATCCAGCTGAGCTACGGGCGCTTGGTCTTTTTTCGGCCTTTGCTAACGGCCTTTCGCAAAAGAGGCGGCATTATCTATTGGTTGGGCCGCCTTGTCAAGCGAATATGGCGGAGAGGGAGGGATTCGAACCCTCGGTAGGGTTGCCCCTACGGTTCCTTAGCAGGGAACTGGTTTCAGCCACTCACCCACCTCTCCGAATTGTTGGGGTTTCCCCCGGGGGCCATCGTCATGGATGACCACGACTGTCGATGCCTGCACCCGCCGGGATGCGTGATCGTCAGTCGCTTTCGATTTCGTGATGCGTCTGTTCCCGCTTGATGCGTTCGTAGATCTCTTCACGATGTACGGCGATGTCACGCGGCGCGTTGACGCCGATTCGCACCTGGTTTCCCTTTACGCCGAGAACGGTGACGGTGACTTCGTCGCCTATCATCAAGGTCTCGCCTACCCTGCGGGTCAGAATCAACATCGTCCTATCTCCCTGTTACCTTGTAGTGCTCCAATGCGGCCCCGCGCCGCCAACCGATCATCCCCGCCATTCTTGTTCGTGGGGCGTTAGGAGGCGGGCATTTTATCAGTCCGTCGCTGAATAAAAAAGCGCTTTATGCTTGGGGGCGCCTCCTTGCACCATTTCCTTGTCGGAATTCGTTCTTATACGGAGACGGGGTCGGCATCAAGCTGGAATGCCTGATGCAGGCAGCGTACGCCCAGCTCCAGGTATTTTTCATCGACCACCACCGAGACCTTGATTTCAGAGGTGGAGATCATCTGGATGTTGATCGCTTCCTTGGCCAGAGCGGCAAACATGGTGCTGGCGATGCCGGCGTGGGAGCGCATGCCGACGCCGACCAGGGAGATCTTGACAATGGAGTCGTCGCCCTTGACCTCGCGCGCCTCAAGCTCCCCGGCGATGCCGCGCAGGATCTCCAGCGCCTTGGCGTATTCGCTGCGATGGACGGTGAAGGTGAAGTCGGTGGTATCGTCGGAGCCCACATTCTGCACGATCATGTCGATTTCGATGTTGGCGTCGGAGATGGGTCCGAGGATCTTGTACGCCACGCCCGGCTGATCGGGTACGCCGCGGATGGTGAGCTTGGCCTCATCCTTGTTGAAGGCGATGCCAGAAATCTTTGCCTCTTCCATTCCCTCTTCCTCGGTTGTAATGAGTGTGCCCTGGCCCTCTTCGAAACTGGAGAGGACGCGCAGCGGAACATTGTACTTGCCGGCGAACTCGACGGCGCGAATCTGCAACACCTTGGAGCCAAGACTGGCCAGTTCCAGCATCTCCTCGAAGGTGATGCGGTCGAGCCGGCGCGCCCGGGGTTCGATGCGCGGGTCGGTGGTGTAGACGCCGTCCACGTCGGTGAAGATCTGGCACTCTTCGGCCTTGAGGGCTGTGGCCAGGGCTACGGCGGTGGTATCGGAACCGCCGCGGCCGAGGGTGGTGATATTGCCCTCCTCATCGACCCCCTGGAACCCCGCAACCACCACCACGCGGTTGTTTTGCAGGTCTTCGCGGATCTTTTCGCCGTCGATGCTCTGAATCCGCGCCTTGCTGTGGGCGCTGTCGGTGAGGATGCGTACCTGACCGCCGGTATAGGAGCGGGCCTTGCAGCCGATCTTGTGCAGGGCCATGCACAGCAGCGCGATGGTGACCTGCTCGCCGGTGGAGACCAGCACATCCATCTCGCGCCGATCCGGGCGTTCGGAGATCTGCTCGGCGAGGGCGATGAGACGATTGGTCTCGCCGGACATGGCGGAGACCGCCACTACCAGCTGATTGCCCTCATCCTGGTATTTCTTGATCTTGGCCGCTACCGATTCGATGCGTTCGATGGTACCGACCGAGGTGCCGCCGTATTTCTGGACGATAAGTGCCATAAATTCTTCTTGAAGTGTTTCGCCGATGGCGTTGATTTTCATGCCGACGGGCCTGGGGCCCAAGGACCCTGGGCAAGCGCCGCGAAGCCCCGTATTAAACACGAATCGACGTCGAATTTAAAGGGGGAGCGGGAAATTCCCGTCCCTTGAGAATTGCGGGAATTGGGCTCAAGGGGGTGACATAAACGAATGTGGCGCGCAATCACTCACCACTCACAACTCACCACTCACCACTCACCACTCACCACTCACCACTCACCACAACAAACAACTCCTCGGGCATTCGCGCGTCAAGCCGCGCGCTCCGCGCTTAATGGCCCAGTTCCGCCAGCAGTCGCTCGGTCATGTTCAGGGCCTGGCCGGCGTAGCCGCCGCCGAAGATGTTGAGGTGGTTGAGGATGTGGTAGAGGTTGTAGAGGGTCTTGCGGGTGGCGTAGCCGGGGTCGATGGGTCGCTGTTGCTGGTAGGCGTCGTAGAAGGCGGGACCGAAGCCGCCGAAGAGCTCGGTCATGGCCAGATCCGCCTCGCCGTCGCCGTAGTAGACCGCCGGGTCGAAGATGACCGGGTCGCCGTTGCGGGCGTAGGCGAGGTTGCCGCCCCACAGGTCGCCGTGCAGCAGAGAGGGTCGGGGGTTGTGGTCGATCAGCGCCGGGAACCGCTCCAGCAGTTGTTCGCCCTTTTGCCGCAAACGCCCGCCATGGCCGTTACGCGCGGCCAGTTCCAACTGATAGCCGAGCCGCCGGCTTCGCCAGAACTCGACCCAGTCGTCGAGCCAGCCGTTGGGCTGGTGGGTGGAGCCGATGGTGTTGTCCATGATCCAGCCAAAGCGGGTCTCGGTGACCTGGTGCAGGGCGGCAAGTCGCGCCCCGGCCTCGGCGGCGTTGCCGCCCCCGCCCATGTCGATGTGTTCCAGCGCGAGCCAGGCGCTGTCACCGGAGACGCCCTGGCAAATGGGACGCGGCACCCGAATCGCTTCGGCATCGGCGAGGGCCTTGAGACCGAGGAGCTCCGCCTCGAACATGGCGGCGAGCCTGGCGTCGTTGATCTTGACGAAGAATTCCCGCCGGCCGTCGGAGAGGCGCACCGCTTGGTTGATGCAGCCGCCGCCGATACTGCGGGGGGTGTTGGGGGAAAAAGATTCCCCCGTGGCCTTGCCAATGGCGTTCGCGACCTGTTGCCAATCGATCATTCAGTCCTCCAGGCAATCATTCCAATGCACAGAAGTGCCAGTCCTTGAAGGAACTGGTACCCCTAATTCGATTAATGCTATTCCAACAAAAAATACACCTCAAAGAACACAGAGAATGCAGAGTGACAGTTCCTCTGTGCTCTCTGTATTCTCTGTGGTAGGTTTTATCCTGAAAATCGCTCAACCCTTCAATCTCCTGCGCACCTCGGCGGCGTGGCGGCGACTCACCTCCAGCCGGTCATCCAGGCCGCGCAGCCGGGCGTAGTTCTCGCCGCCCCTGCCCTTCTCCAGCGCCTCCAGGCGATTGACCGCGATCAGGGTGTTGCGGTGGATGCGCAGCAGCCAGTCGCCGAAACGCTCTTCGAGCGCCTTCAGGGACTCATCGGAGAGGTCTTCGCCGTCGTCATGGCGGACCAACACGTATTTCTGATCGGCGCGGAAGAAGGCGATGCCCTCCAGCGGGATGCGCTTGATGCCGCCACGAATGGCGATCTCGACGAATTCGCCGGAGGCCTCGCGCAGCCGCTCCACCGCCGCCATCTGGGGGCGGGTCAGGGCCGCCGCCTTGTTGAGGGCGCGGGCGAGCCTTTCACGCCGCACCGGCTTGAGCAGGTAGTCCACCGCGTTGCGCTCGAAGGCCTCGATGGCGTGGGTGTCGTAGGCAGTGGTGAAGATCACCGCCGGCGGTGTCTCGAAGCGGGCCAGCTCGGCGGCGGCGTCGAGCCCGTCCATGCCGGGCATGCGGATATCCATCAGCAGCAGATCGACGCTGAGTTCGCGGGCGCGCACCACCGCCTCGCGGCCATTGGAGGCCTCGCCGACGACCTGGTGGTCGCCGATCTCGTCGAGCAGACGGCGCAGGCGGCCGCGGGCGGGGGCTTCGTCGTCAACGATCAATATCTTCATTTTTTTGGGATTCTCAGTTCGACCCAATAGTGGCCATCCCGTTCGCCGGCGTCAAGGGAGGCGCGCCCGCCGAAGAAGGCGAGCAGTCGTTCGCGGGTGTTCTCCAGCGCCATGCGATTACCCTGGCGGCGCTTGGCGCCGGTCCGCGGCAGGGTATTGCGCAGGGTCACCACAATCCCGCCCCGCTCCTCGCGCACCGCGACGCCGATCCAGCCGCCCTCGGTCGATGGTTCGACGCCGTGGTAGACGGCGTTTTCCAGCAACGGCTGCAACACCAGCCCGGGCATGGCGAGCTCGCGGGGGACCTCCTCCAGCGCCCATTCGACCCGCAGCCGTTCGCCCAGACGCAGCTTTTCGATGCGCAGGTAGCCCTCGGCCAGATCCAGCTCGTCGCCGAGGGTGTAGGCCTTGCCGCCGTCACTCAGGGCGACGCGATAGAGATCGGCGAGATCCTCCACCACCCGCTCCGCCTTCTCCGCATCGGTGCGGGTCAACTCCGCCAGGGTATTCATGCTGTTGAAGAGAAAGTGTGGGCGGATGCGCGCCTGCATCGCCTGCAAGCGGGCCTCCGCCTCCGCCTCGACCTGTTGCCGCCAGCGGTGGTGCATGTGCAGGTAGCGCAGCATCAGCGCGCCGACAATTGCGACGATACCCAGGGTTCTGACGTAAAACCAGGACTGGTCGAGCTGGGGAAACAGGGGCGCGAGTTTCAACGCGGCGACATGACAGACCAGCAGCGCCACCCCCAGCAATGCCAGCCACGCCAGCACCCCCGCCGGCAAGGGCGAAAGCCTGCGCCACAGCGGACGAAACAGGCACAGCACCAGCGCCGATGCCAGCCCCAGCCAGAGGATGAAGAGGGAGTTGAAGCCCAGCTCGTTCATCACCCCCTGGGGTGACTCCGCCACATAGAGGGCGAAGACCACCGCCATCAACTGGGCGGTGACGATGACGCTGAGCACCATCGGCAGACCGCAGAAATCGGGGAGGAAGCCCTGTCGTCCCTTCCGCGCCGACTTGGGCGATTTCCAGAAAAGACCATACCGGGCCGCTCTAGGCACCCCCGGCGGCTGAGGGTTTACTTCCCGCATCGACCGAAGGGTCCCCTCCCCCGCCGGGGGAGGGGCAGGGAGGGGGTGCTGGAGTTGGCGGGATGATTTGAATTCCCCTGCCAATGCCGAACACCCTCCCCCCAGCCCCCTCCCAGGGGGAGGGGGAGTGGTTTTTGTGATTTTGCGTAATACTCGGGGAATTCCATCAATCCTCCCTTTTATCAGCCAGATTCACCATGTTTTTCAATACGACCATGATACCTACTCTCTCGGAAATCGCCTTGCTCATGTCGACACGCTTCCCGGCGGTTGGAAAGATGACGTAAGTATCCATTCGCGATAGAATCCGCTCTCTTTTTCCAGCATAGCCGACAAAGCCGATGAGCGACAAAAAACCCTGGGCCGGACGCTTCAACGAACCCACCGACGCCTTCGTCGAGGCGTTTACCGCCTCCGTCGATTTCGACCGCCGCCTGTATCGCTACGACATCCAGGGCTCCATCGCCCATGCCACCATGCTCGCCGACCGCGGCATCCTCACCGCGGAGGAGCGGGAGCGCATCATCCAGGGGCTGGAGGCGATCCGTGAACGCATCGACAACGACCAGTTCGAGTGGTCGGTGAGCCTGGAGGATGTCCACATGAACGTGGAGTCCGCCCTCACCGCGGCGATTGGCGACGCCGGCAAGAAGCTGCACACCGGCCGCTCCCGCAACGATCAGGTCGCCACCGATATCCGCCTGTGGCTGCGCGACGAGATCGAGACGATTCGCGGCGAATTGCTGCGCCTGCAAACGGCCCTCATCGACCTCGCCGAACGGGAGGCGGAGACCATCCTGCCCGGCTTCACCCACCTCCAGACCGCCCAGCCGATCACCTTCGGCCACCACATGCTGGCCTGGTTCGAGATGCTGCAACGGGACCGGGAGCGCCTCGCCGACTGCAACAAGCGGGTCAACATCATGCCCCTGGGCTCGGCGGCGCTGGCCGGCACCACCTACCCCATCGATCGACAACAGACGGCGCGCCTGCTCGGCTTCAGCGGCCCCTGCGAGAACTCCCTCGACGGCGTCAGCGATCGCGACTTCGCCATTGAGTTTAGCGCGGCGGCGTCAATCCTCATGATGCACCTGTCACGTTTTTCTGAAGAGCTGATCATCTGGTCCTCGGCCCAGTTCGGATTCGTCGAGCTTTCCGACCGCTTCTGCACCGGCTCCTCGATCATGCCCCAGAAGAAGAACCCGGACGTGCCGGAGCTGATTCGCGGCAAGAGCGGGCGCATCTTCGGCCATCTGGTCGGACTCCTGACCTTGATGAAGGGCCAGCCGTTGGCCTACAACAAGGACAACCAGGAGGACAAGGAGCCCCTCTTCGACACCGTCGACAACCTCAAGGGCTCCCTCAAGGTCTTCGCCGACATGATCCCCGGCATCCGCTGTCGCACGGAGAACATGCGCGCCGCCGCCATGAAGGGCTTCGCCACCGCCACCGACCTGGCCGACTATCTGGTGCGCAAGGGCATCCCCTTTCGCGACGCCCACGAGGTGGTGGGCAAGGCGGTTGCGCTGGGCGTGCGGAAGGGGTGCGACCTGGCCGATCTCTCGTTGGAAGAGCTGCGCGGCTTCTCGGGCCAGATCGAAGACGACGTCTTCGAGGTGCTCACCCTGGAAGGCTCCATCGCCGCCCGCGATCATATCGGCGGCACCGCCCCCAGGCAGGTGCGCGTGGCGATTGAGCGGGCTCGGCGCAGGGCGGTTTGACCTGAACGCCAACCGCGGCCACGCTTGCCCGGCAAGGCGACCGAAGCCCCAGCAGTAGCCGCGCTCGATCGATGCAGGGGCGTCGCGAATCGAGACATCCACAGCAATAATGTTTTTGCCGCCACTCAGAAAGCGGCGCGCGGGCGTGGCCGCTTCTTGCTGACATATCTTTACCCATCTTTGCTTAATCTCATATCCGCTCCGACCGCCAATCGGCTAAACTTCCCCCCACTGAACCCCAAACTCGGGCCGGGGTCTGACCCAGCATTCCAGACCCGGGATTCTGACCGATCAACCGACACATGCAGGTATCCCCCATGTCCCGACCACGCAGGTGGCCCTTTCTCATCCTCGTTCTCGCCGGTGCGGGGGCGATCTTCTACCTCAAGCAGCACAAGGCCCCGCCCCAGCAACAAGAGTTGCGGGAACAGGCAGTGCAAGTGCGTACCCTCGCGGTGCCGGCGGTGGATCTCGCGCCCCACATCTCCGGCCATGGCAGCGTGCGTCCGGTGCGGGTATGGGAGGCGGTGGCCCAGGTCAAGGGCAAGATCGTGGAGAAGCATCCGCATCTGCAAAAGGGGGCGATCATCGAGCAGGGCAGCGAGATCCTGCGCATCGACCCCACCGATTATCGTCTCACCATCGCCCGTACCGAAGCGGATATCGCCGCCACCCGGGCGCAGCTGGAGGAGCTGGACGTCAAGGAGCGCAACGCCCGCGCCTCGCTGGCGGTGGAGCAGCAGTCGCTGACGCTGATCGCCAAGGAGCTGGAGCGCAAGCGGGATCTGGTGGGGCGCGGCGGGGTCAGCGCCTCGGACGTCGAAGGCGAGGAGCGGGCGCTGCTCGGCCAGCGCCAGAAGCTGCTGACCCAGAAGAACACCCTCAACCTGATCCCCAGCCAGCGCACCCTGCTGGAGGCGCAGCTGGCGCGCCACCAGGCGACCCTGGATAGCGCCCATCGCGACCTGGAACACACCCGCGTCACCATGCCCTTCACCGGGCGCATCGCCGAGGCCGGCGTCGAGCTGGACCGCTATGTGCGGGAGGGGGAGGTGCTGGCCATCGCCGACGACCTGGCCAAGGCGGAGGTGGAGGTGCAATTCCCCATCGATCGCTTCGCCGGCCTGATTCGCGGCAACGACGATATCGATATCGTCTCCGCCACCCATGGCGGCATCGCCGAGCGGCTGGGGCTGGGCGCTACCCTCTTCTTCAAGGAGGATGGCATCAGCGCGAGCTGGCCGGCCCGCTTCGCCCGGGTCAGCGACACCCTCGACCCCAAGACCCGCACCATCGGCGTCATCGTCGAGGTGGACCGCCCCTACGAAAACGTCAACCCCGGCGTTCGACCGCCGCTGCTCAAGGGGCTGTTCGTGGAGGTGGAGCTGACCGGAAAACGCCGCCATGACAACCTGATCGTGCCCCGTCACGCCCTGCGCCAGGGGCGCCTCTATCTGGTCAATGGGGAAGACCGCCTGGAGATCCGCGAGGTGGAGGTCGCCCTGCGCCAGCCCGCCTTCGCGGTGATCGCTTCCGGCCTTGCGGCGGGGGAGCGGGTGGTGATCTCGGATCTGGTCCCGGCCATCGACGGAATGCTGCTCAAACCCAGCCCGGACGATGCGGCGAGACAACGCCTGCTCGAAGCGGCCGACGTCGTCAGTGCCGCGGAGTCCTGAGCCATGATCGCCTTCTTCACCCGTCACCCCACCGCCGCCAATCTGCTGCTGCTGTTTCTGTGCGTGCTCGGCCTCTCGGCGCTGCCCAACCTGCAACGGGAGACCTTTCCCCGCTTCGATTCCGACTACGCCCAGGTGCAGGTGATCTACCCGGGCGCGGCCACCGAAGATGTGGAGGAAGGGATCTGTCAGCGGGTCGAGGAGGCGATCGACGGCATCAACGACGTGGCAGAGATCACCTGCGAGGCACGCGAAGGGGTAGGCACGGTGCGCATCGAGATGTCCGAGGGTGGCGACTTCCCCCGCTTCATGGACGACATCAAGAGCGAGGTGGAGGGGATCAGCAACTTCCCGGAGGAGGTGGAGATCCCCACCGTCAAGGAGCTGAATCGCACCGACCGGGTGGTGGCCATCGCCGTCACCGGCCCCATGACCACGCCGGATCTCAAGGCCTATGCCGAACAGTTGAAGGACCGCATGAACCTCGACCCTACCATCTCGCTGGTTGAGGTGGAGGGCTTCTCGGCCCACCAGTTGCGTATCGAGATCTCGGAGGAGGCGATGCGCGCCCACGCCCTCTCCATCAGCGACTTCGCCCAGGCCATCGCCCGCCAGGGGATCGACCTGCCGGCGGGCGCCTTGGAGACCGACGAACGGGACTATCTGATCCGCTTCACCGACCTGCGCCGAACGGTGGAGGAGCTGAATGATCTGGTGATCATCGGCGGCGACGCCGGCGGCGAGATCCGCCTGGGGGATATCGCCAAGGTCAGCGACCGCTTCGCCCTGGACGAAGACCGCACCCTGTTCAACGACCGCCGCGCGGCGATCTTGCAGGTGCTCAAGACCAAGCAGCAGGATACCTTGGTGGTACGCGCGGCGGTGGAGAAATTTCTCGAACAGGCGCGCCAGACCGCCCCGCCCGGGGTGGCGTTCACGGTCACCCAGGATCGCTCCTCGATCGTCGAGGACCGCCTCAATCTGCTGGTGAAGAACGGCGTGCAGGGGCTGCTATTGGTATTTCTGGTGATGTGGCTCTTCTTTCAGGGGCGCTTCGCCTTCTGGGTCGCCTTCGGCCTGCCGGTGTCATTTCTTGGCGCGCTGTGGTTCATGAGTCTGCTGGGACTGACCATCAACATGATCACCATGGTGGCGCTGCTGATCTCCATCGGCCTGCTGATGGACGACGCCATCGTCATCGCCGAAAACATCGCCACCAAGGTGCGCGACGGCCTGGCCCCCTTCCGCGCGGCGATCGAGGGGACCCGTCAGGTCGCGCCTGGGGTGCTGTCGTCGTTTCTCACCAGCATCTCGGTGTTCGGCCCCCTCGCCTTCCTGTCGGGGCACATGGGCAAGGTGCTGCAATTCATACCCATGGTGCTGGTGCTGGTGCTGCTGGTCAGCCTGATCGAGGCGTTTCTGATCCTGCCCCATCATCTCGCCCACTCCCTGAGTCACCGCAAAACCGATCGCGGTCCGATTCGGGAGTGGATAAGGCTGCGCGCGACCGCCTTTCGCGAATGGTTCGACGGCGGCTTGATGGCCTTTCGCGACCGTATCGTCGGCCCGGCGGTGGATTGGGCGATCCACAACCGCTACCTCTTCCTGGGCGGCGTGGTGGGGCTGTTTCTATTGAGTATCGGCATGGTCGCCGGCGGCAAGCTCAAATTTCAGATCTTTCCCGACCTAGAGGGGGACACCATCGAGGCGCGCCTGCTGCTGCCCCAGGGCACCCCCTTGTGGCGCACGGAGGAGGTAGTACACCAGTTAAGCGAGGCCCTGAAACGGGTGGATGCGGAGTTCACGCCGCTGCAAATCGGCGAACGTCCGTTAGTACAAAACATCCAGGTCCGCTACAACACCAACGCCGACGCCAACGAGAGCGGCCCCCATCTGGCCACCGTCAGCGCCGACCTGATCACCGCCGAGGCGCGCAACGGGCGCATCGACGACATCATTCAGCGCTGGCGGGAGGAGAGCGGCGAGATCCCCGACGCGGTGATGCTCAACTTCAAGGAGCCGGTGATCGGCCCCGGCGGCATCGCGCTGGAGATGCGCCTTTCGGGCCGGGACCTGGAGCAGCTCAAACAGGCCTCGCTGGCGCTCCAGGAGTGGTTCTCCCGCTATCCCGGGGTGCAGGATCTATCAGACAACCTGCGCCCCGGCAAACCGGAGTTGCAGCTCAGTCTGCGCGACGGCGCGCTGGCGCTGGGGGTCGACGCCTCCGCCATCGCCAGCCAGTTACGCACCGCCTTCTACGGTTCCAAGATCGCCGAGATCCAGGTGGGGCCCGAGACCTACGAGGTCGATGTGCGCATGAACGAGGCGGATCGCGCCAGCCTGACGGACCTGGAGGAGTTCCGCATCACCACGGCCCAGGGCCATCAGATCCCCTTGAGCGCGGTGGTGAACATCGATTACCAGCGGGGCTTCTCCCGCATCCAGCGCATCAATGGCCTGCGTACCGTTACCGTGCAGGGTGATCTGGATACCCGCGTCGCCAACGCCCGCGAGATCGTCAACCATACCCGTGAGAACTTTCTGCCGGATCTGAAAAAGCGTTTTCCTGACGTCCGGGTAGGCATTGAAGGCCAGGCGCGGGAGTCGGCGAAGACCGGCCAGTCCATGGCGCGGGCCTTCGCCATCGGCCTGATCGGCATCTTCATCCTGCTGAGCTTCCAGTTCCGCAGCTACATCGAGCCGGTGGTGGTGATGATCATCATCCCCTTCGCGCTGATGGGGGTGATCTGGGGGCATCTGCTGATGGGGCTGCCCCTCTCCATGCCGGGCATCATCGGCTTCACCTCGCTGGCGGGGATCGTGGTCAACGACTCGATCCTGCTGGTGACCTTTCTCAAGTACCGGGTCGGCAAGGGGATGGCGCAACTGGAGGCGGCGAAACAGGCCAGTCGCGACCGCTTTCGCGCCATCCTGCTGACCTCCATCACCACCATCGCCGGGCTCACGCCGCTGTTGCTGGAGAAGAGCATGCAGGCCCAGATCCTGATTCCACTGGCCACCAGCATTATCTTCGGCCTGCTCGCCAGTACCTTATTGGTGTTGTTCGTGGTGCCTGCCTTCTACAGCGTGCTGCATGATTTCGGGGTGACCTCGCTGGCAAGGGAGACAGAGAAAGATGAACCTGAATCCGCCAGTCAAAGCTGATCCTGATCGGGGGTGACGCGCAGCACCTCGGACACGGTGGTGATGCCCATCCCCACCTTGCGCGCGCCGCTGATGCGCAAGGGTTCCATGCCCTGCTTGAGGGCCAGCTCCCGAAGTTCGTCGTTGGCCGCCTCGCCCTTGATCAGGCCGCGCATCCGGGTAGAAATGGGCAGTATCTCATGGATGCCGATCCGTCCCATGAAACCCGTATTGCGACACTCCAGACACCCCTTCCCCTGATGCAGATGGGTCGGCGCCTTGATCTCCCAGGGATAGGTCAGCGCCCGCCAGATCGATTCATCCGTCGCGACCGGCTGCTTGCAATGCACGCACAGCTTGCGCACCAGCCGCTGCGCCACCACCCCGATCAGGGTGGCGTTGATCAGATAGGGGGGGACGCCGATATCCATCAAGCGGGTAACCGCGGATACCGAATCATTGGTATGCAGGGTGCAAAGCACCAAGTGGCCGGTGAGTGACGCCTGTATCGCCATGTGGGCGGTCTCCATATCCCGAATCTCCCCCACCATGATGATGTCCGGATCCTGGCGTAACAGGGTCTTGACGCCACTGGCGAAGTCCAGCCCGATGGCATGGTTCACCTGCATCTGGTTGAACTCGGGCTCGACCATCTCGATGGGGTCTTCGATGGTGCAGATATTCCTTTCCGGGCGGTAGAGGGACTTGAGGGTAGAGTAGAGGGTCGTGGTCTTACCCGAGCCGGTGGGACCCGTGACCAGGATGATGCCATGGGTGCGGCGGGTCATCTCCGTCCATAGCTCGCTGTCCTTTCTTGAAAACCCCAACTCGCCGAGATCGGAGACCAGCACCTGGGGATCGAAGATGCGCATCACCATCTTTTCCCCGAAGGCGGTAGGCATGGTGGAGAGGCGCAACTCCACCTCCTTGCCGTTGGGGGCCTTGGTCTTGACCCGGCCATCCTGGGGACGCCGCTTCTCCACCACGTCCATGCGCCCCAGCGCCTTGATACGGCTGGTAATGGCGATGAGGATGGTGGTCGGCATTTCGTAGACGATATGCAGGTCGCCGTCGATGCGAAAGCGGATCTGTCCCTCCTCCCGGCGCGGTTCGATGTGGATATCGCTGGCCCGCTGCTCGAAGGCGTAGTTAAGCAGCCAGTCGACGATACTGACGATATGCCGATCATTGGCGTCGAGCTTGCCGCTGCGCCCCAACTCCACCAGCGCCTCAACGTTGTTGATGGCGCTGGGCTGGGCGTTCTCGCCCTTGCGCATGCTGCGCAGGGAGTGGCTGATGCCGAAGAACTCCTCCTGATACCTTGAGATATCAAGGGGGTTGGCGACGACGCAGCGGATCTCCCGGTTGAGCACGCCGCGCAACTCCCCGACCCACTCCCGATTGAAGGGCTCGGCGGTAGCGAAGACGACGTGGTCGTCGCTCACCTCTACCGGCAGGATCCGGTAGCGCATGGCGTAGGCCTTGGAGAGGACATCGGTAACCGCGTCGACGTCGATCTTGAGGGGATCGATGCGCAGATAGGGGAGTTGGGCGATATCGGCGAGCAGACGGGTCAGACGCTCGCTGGTCAGCTCTTCGTAAGGCGAGCGGGTGCTCTTGATGTGCTTGCCCGACAACCAGACGATAGGATGGATATCCGGCTCATCCGCGCCGCGTAGACGAAACAGCCGATTCAGATCGAGTGCGTCCTCCCGGCTTATCCAGCCCGCCTTGGCCAACTCCCCGACCATTCGGGAGATCGTCAGCCAGGAGCCTTTTTCCTGATTGCGGTTAAGCATTCCTTGTCCGCCCGGATCGGCCTTGCTGCGTTGGGAAGAAGATCGCCCTTACCAGGGCATGAAGGTATTCATGAACGACATGGGACGCGAGACGTTGTAGTTCATCAACGCCATGTCCGATTGCATGCTCTTGGTGGTGACGCTCATGGTACGAATCGAACGATCCATGCTGTCCATGTTGGTCTTGATGGGTTCCAGATAGGCGACCTGTTGGGCGATGCTCTCGACGTTGCCGGTCATGGTGCGGATATTGCCCGAGAGCTGTCCCATGTTTTCGGCGACGGACTGCATGTTGCTCGAAAGCACGGTCATGTTGGAGTCGACGCTGATCGCCAGGTAGTGAACATCCTTGGCGAGGCTGAAGATGAGATAGAAGCCGTAAGCGGCGAGGATGATGAAGGCGAACAGCGACGGATAGACGATCAGTTCCCAGCGCCTCGCGCTATTCTCGAACGCGGTGGAGAGACGGTCCATGGAATAGGCGGCAGCCGGGTCCAGGGCGTCCGGATCCCCGGTATTGCGAGACTGCTTGAGATTTTCTGCTTCCGCCATTACTTCATCCCGGCCCTTGCTGGACCGCTTGTCTGTTGGTTCCGTGCGCCGCGCCCATGCACAAGGTTTTGATGATTACAGCCGCGCGCAAATGCCCGCGGCGACTTGCCAAGGAGGTCGATGCCTTGCCCGGGCCAGAGCAACCAGGGTCGCCTGGAGGCTCGACCTCCCCATCGGGGTGATACTTTGGCGCTCAGAAATCTCCTTCAGCGGCGCGCTCCATGATCTCGAGGATGATCTCCTTGACCCGAATCGCCTCTTCCTTCAGCTCCTTCGGCAGGGGTTCTCCGCCATGGATCATGAGGTCCATGTTGAGGGCGTACAACCAGAGGTTACCCTCCTTGTCCTCGATCATGGTGATGCGACACGGCAGATAGGCGGAGAAGGCGTCGCTGTAATCCATCATCATCGCCGCCGTCAGCGAGTTACAGAACATATAGATCTTGGCGAAACGATAAGGTTCACCGGTCTTCGCCTCGACGTCCTTGTAGAGCGGCAACTCGCCGACATTGGCGATATTGAGTTCGTTGGCGATCGTCTTGAGGGACTGCTCCACATCCTCCGGCGTCAGCCCTTCGGCGACCTTGTTTTTCCAGATGGTGGCCTCGGCCGCGTTACGGGTGCGCACCACATCCTTCATGAGTTGCAGGTAGGTTTCGGCGGCCTTGGGGTCGAAATGCTCCATGTCCTTGCCGAACTGCCGCAGGACCTCCATGAAGGGTTGCATCGGATCCTTCTGCCCCGCCTTTGCATCTTCCCCGGCGACGCCCTGAACACCCCAGACGGCGATCCCGAACAGGACACAAGCTGTAAAAAGTTTTTTCATTCGATCATCTCCTCTTCTTGATAGCTGTTGTTATGGTTGCCTGCCCTCGGTTCAAGAGAGCATGTGGGGATAGAGCTCTCCGCACAACGCATTGAACTCGCTCGCCCCCTTGCTGGAGGGCTTCATCTCGAATACCGCCAGCCCCTCGCTGAAGGAGCGGCGAAACATGGTTCGCTGGGCGAGGCGGGGTTTGATAAAGCGCAACCCCTGAAGCGCCACCAGCGCGGCCGCGGCCTCGTGGGTTTCACGCACCGCGTGGTGGGTGTCCCCCCGGTTGATGAAACCGACGATCTCCGGCTTCTTGTCACTCTCCTTGATCAAGCCTTCGACGAACCTCACGAAACGCTGCGTCGACCATATGTCCGCCTGACTTGGCGGTACCGGGACGACGATGCGATCCGCCATGGAGACCGCCCGCTTGAGGGATTCGATGTCGGCGGTACCTACGTCGATGAGCACCTCATCGGCTTCGCTCAGCGCCTCATCTTCCAGCGCTTCCCGGCCCTCGGCATGAATCACCGGCTGATAGCCCTCCTCTTCACGAATCTCGACCACATCCCGAAGTGTCGCCTGGGGGTCGATATCCACGACACGAACCTTGGCATCGGTCATCGCGAGCCATACCGCCAGGTTAAAGGTTACGGTGCTCTTGCCCGAACCGCCTTTCAAACTTCCAATGACTGTAATCATCGCGCCCCCTTAGGCAATCGATACCCCATCACTTTGCCCTTGCGCCCGGGGCTCTACCCGGATCCGCGGCAATCCTGAACAGGTGATCCGGCTGAGGTTCCACCTTGATGTTCCGCAGTTCCCGCACGAATCCGCCCGGCAACTCTTCCTTGATCACCAGTCCGAGCCGCGGATCGAACCATTGGTACGAGCGCTGGGGCATCTGTCGGGTTCCACCCCACATCACCATCTCCCACTTCTCGACCTGGCGCCCGTCCATGGTGTCGGCGCCGACCATGCGCATCTCCATGCGCCGCCCGTTGGACATCTCTGAGCGTAGCGGAATTGCCCGGTCCTTGTCGATCCACTGCTCGATGGTCTGCCGCGCGCCCTGATGCTCGACGGTCATGCGCCACTTCACCGCCGCCCTCCCGGCGATGCGCTCATGACCCAGCTTTTCGCAACTCGCCCCGACGACCCCGTCGCACGGGGAAAATTCGCCGCCCTCTCCCACCTCTACCAGCATCCCTTCCAGGGGTTCCTCGACAAAATCCTTCCCACCCGGGTATGACACCCACTGTCTGCCCGCCTCCTGGTCGACGATACGAATCGTCTCGCCCTGCTCCGCCAACGAGTCGGTGCGCACCCGCCCCACCCCGAAATAGAGTTTGCCGGTCCGCTCCACGCCCTGGGGACCGAGCTGATAGGTATCGGCGGAGAATTCCACCGCTTGCGTCGCGCCCGCGATGAACAGCGCCGTCAACCATATCCACGGCAACCTGGCGCGCATGGGTCTCCTTGCAGTCACCATTACGCCTCTCCCCCTCCCTCAGTAGGACCGATAGATCCACGCCTCATCCGCTCCGGGCGCGATCGTCGGATAGGAGTAATCCGACTCTGCCGCCGGACCGGGATACCCGGGCTCAGCGGCTGGGTAGGAATAATCCGGGCCAACCCCGGGACGGAGATACTCGGAATCCTCTTGCGGATAAGGGTACTCCGGCGCCGTCGAACCCGCGGATGTGTTGCGCCGCCTGTCTTCGTCTCGCGGTCGGAATACCGGCGGCGCGCCGGATGAATCAAACCAGTTTGGCAGTCCGTGCCCGGGCATGTAGGGGATTTCATCCAGCTTCTGATCCGGACGATAGCGCAGCTCTCCGCTCCGGGTTTCCCTGTTGCGCTCGGGCAACTCCCTGAAACGATAGGAGCTTGGCGGCGGCGCGGTATAGCCGGGCGGGGTATTGCCTGGTCCGCCGCGTCGATCCCCCGGGTAAGCATATGCCGAGGAGTATCCCTGCTCACTCTCCCTGGGTATCAGGCGTCCAGTCGAAGGATCGTAACGAAAACGCTCCATTTCGGGATGGGTGCGATTTCGCTCGGAATCACCGACCCGACTCGCCCGCGTCCCTCCCCCTTCACGAAACGAATAGGGGGATTGCTCTTTCTGATACCAACTCGAGCCTGGCGCCACCTGGGTATTGGGCTCGGCTGGATGCTCCCGATAGCGATACTCTGATTGCCCCTCTTGCTCCGGGTATTTCCCCCACTCCGCCGCCGCGGGTGCGCTAAGCACCCCAAGGAGCAAGGTGGCGTAGAGGGACCTAGAGTAGAAAATCATCATCCCGATTCTTTTTCAGGCGTATTCCCCGCCTTCCCTTTTCCCCTTTCTTCCCGTCTTCCGTCTCTTCGGGTTTTGGCGATGCTTCCGTGATCGCGCTGCTTGCCGTCTTTGCCTTGACGGACTTCTTGACCGCGTTGCTGGCGGGCGTCGCGCTGCTGGCGGGCGCTGTCTTCTTTACAGATTTCTTCACGGATTTCTTTTTAGGCGCGCTGCCGTCGCTGGCGGTTTGAGCCGACTTCGACTCCGTCTTCGGTTCCGCGGGCTCCTCTGGCCTGGACTCCGCCTGCCTGGACTCCGCCTGCCTGGACTCCTCTGGCGGCTCCTTGTTCGCCTCGGAACCCTCTTCGTCAATCGTTCCTTGCGACGGCCTGACCGCTTGTGAGGGCGCCGACTCGGACTCTCCGGATTCGCCTTCATCCTGCGGTGGCGAGGAGGACTCCTGGTCGAAAGCCCGGCGCGCCGCCGTATCCCTGGACGCTGTCGTTACCGGGGGCTGGGCAGCGCCGCCGCTCCCCGCGCCCCCGGAGCGGTCCGGATGTCGATCCTGCGCTGCCCCGGGATTATCGTGACGACGCTTCGCCACCATCTGCGCGATCAGCAGATAGAGGCCTCTGATCAGGTAAAAGAGCATGGTGAGAACCGTAACGATCCCCGCCCAGATACGCATCATCACCCCGGGTCCGTTGCTGGAACCGGCCCTCCGCTGGGTCTCCTCGTCCAGCTCCGCGTTCAGAACGTCGACCTCCTGCAGGGATGCGCCGGAGCCGGCCCCGATCGCGGCAACCTCATAGAGGGATCTGGAGGCGTTGATGCAGCCCAGGGGAATCACGACCAGCGTCAGCAAAGTCGAAACCATGACTCCGGACGCGAGGGAGATGGCCATGCCCTGGAAGATGGGGTCGAAAAAGATGACGCTCGATCCGCACACCAGCGCCAGCGCGGTGATCATGATGGGACGAGTACGGGTCTTGCATGAGCGAATCACCGCCTCCTTGACCGGCACACCGCGCTGGATCTCGTGAATCGAAAAGTCGACCAGCAGGATCGAGTTGCGCACGATGATGCCGGCGAGGGCGATCCAGCCGATCATCGAGGTGGCGGTGAACTCGCCGCCCCAGCCCATCTGGAAAAAGAGCATGTGGGCGGGGATAATGCCGAGCAGGGTGAGGGGAATGGGGGCCATGATCAGCGCCGGTATGCGGAAGTTGCCAAACTCCCATACGACAAGCATATATATCAGCACCAGCGCCACGATAAAGGCGCCGCCCATGTCGCGGAAGGTCTCGAAGGTAACCGTCCATTCGCCGGTCCATTCGATGGAGGAGCCACTGTCGCTCGCCGGGGGAGAAAACCAGTGAAAGCCATCGTCTAGCATGCCGCCTTCGTGGAGCCTCACGCCGTCCGGCGTGACGTAATCCTGTTGCGCAACCAGGTCCTCCACCTGGAACATGCCGTAGACCGGCGCGGCAAGACGCCCGCCCACTTCGGCGACGACATACTCCACCGGCCGCAGATCCTTGTGGTAGATGATGTCGTCTTCCCGCACCTTCTCGAAATGGCCCAGTTCCCGCAGCGGCAGGGTTATCCCCTGTTGGGACTGGATCGGCAGGTCTCCCAGGCGGCTAATCTGGGAACGCTCCGCCAGCGGTACCTGGATGACGATATTGACCGGTTCATGGCCCGCGCGCTGCTTTACGTCGCCAATGGCGGAGCCGCCCAGGGCCATTGAGAGGTTGCGATTGATGGCATCGACGGAGATCCCGCGGCGCACCGCCTTCTCGGTATCCACATTGAATCGCCAGTATTGATACTCGCCGCGCATGTAATTGTCCACATCGCGCAGACTCTCGGTCTGGGAGAAGATGCGGGTCAGGTCGGCCGCCACCTGACGCCGCGTGTCGGCGTCGGGGCCATGCACTTCCGCCACCACCGACTGCAGGACCGGCGGCCCGGGCGGCATCTCCACCACCGAGACGTTGCCCCCCGTGCCCTTGATGATCTCGCCGATCATGCCGCGGGCGGCCACCGCGATCTCGTGGCTCGATCGGTCGCGCTGGCTCTTGTGCAGCAGCTGCACCTGGATCTCCCCCTGCCACGGGTCGCTGCGCAGGTAGTAGTGGCGGACCATTCCATTGAAGTCAAAGGGGCGTGCGGTACCGGCATAGACCTGTACCGCCGTCACCTCGGGGATCTCGCGCATCTTCTCGGCGATGCTGTGGGCGGTATTGACGGTTACCGGCAACGCGGTCCCTTCCGGCATGTCCAATACCACCGCGAACTCCGGCTTGTTGTCCAGCGGCAGCATCTTCACCGCCACCCACTTGAAGTAGAACATGGAGCACATGGCGAAAAACGTGCCCCACATGATCAGCCGGAAGAGCCGTTCCTTGGCCTTGCTTTCAATCAGTGGTGTGAGAATGCCGCGATAGAGTCCCTCCATCTTCTCCGCGCTGGCGTGTTCACGCTTTTCCGCCTCGGAGAGATAGCGCATGCTCGGGCGCAACCAGGGCGAGATGGACAACCAGGGGGTAAAGACGAAGGCGGCGAAGAGGGAGACCAGCATCGCCACCGAGCCCAGCGCCGGGATCGGTTCCATGTAGGGACCCATCATGCCGCTGACGAAGCCCATCGGCAGCAACGCGCCGATCACGGTGAAGGTGGCGAGAATAGTCGGGTTGCCCACCTCTCGCACCGCGTCTACCGCCGTCTCGACGTCGGTGCGCCCCTCCTCCAGCCAGCGACGATAGATGTTCTCGACCACCACGATGGCATCATCCACCAGGATGCCGATGGAAAAGATCAGCGCGAACAGGCTCACCCGGTCGATGGTGTAACCCGCGATATAGGCCACGAAGATGGTAAACAACAGCACCACCGGAATGACCAGCACCACCACGATCGCGGGGCGAAAGGCGCGGAACGCCACCAGCACCAACAGGAAGACGAACCCGGTGGCGACGAAGAGCTTGAAGATGAGCTCCTTGACCTTGTCATCCGCGGTCTCGCCATAGTCGCGGGTAATGCTGACCTCCACATTGCTGGGGATCCGGGTCCCCTTGAGCCTCTCGACCCGCTCAATGATGGCGTTGGCCACGGTGACGCCATTGGATCCCTTCTTCTTGGCCACCGCAATGGTGACCGCCGGCACGCCATCGGCTTGCAGGCCTTCGGGGCCGGCGGGACCGGTGTAGTAGGCGACCAGTTGATCCGCGTCTTTGGGGCCCTGGATCACCCGCGCCACGTCATGGACATAGACCGGAACATTGTTGTGGGTGCCCACCACCAGCCGCGAGATATCCTCGACGCTCTCCAGGAAGGTGCCGGTCATCACCGAGAAGTGGATATCGCCCGCCTCTACTCCGCCCGCCTGCTGTTCGCTGTTGGCGGTGCGAATGGTTTGCGCGACCTGATCGAGGCTGATCTGGTAACCGGAGAGTCGCTCCGGGAAGACCTCCACGGTCACCTGTTCCGGGCGGCCACCCACCACGAATCCATTACCAGTATCAGGGATCTCCTTGATGGCCTGTAACACATCGTGGGCAAGCATGCGCAGTTGGCCGTCGTCCACATCCGGCTGCCCGTTGCCGTCCAAATCCTTGGACCAGAGCGTGATATTCACCACCGGCACGTCGTCGATGCCCTTGGCCTTGACCATCGGCGGCATCACCCCGGGCGGGATCCGGTCCATGTTGGAGTCGAGCTTGTCGTTCACCTTGACCAGCGAAGGCCCCATCTCCTCGCCCACTTCGAACTCGATGGTGACCATGCCCATCCCCCGCTGAGAAGCGGAGTAGACATGCTTGACGGCGGTGATTTCGCTCATGATCCGCTCAAGAGGCTCGATCGCCAGCGACGATACCTCCTCGGCCGAGGCGCCCGGATACTGGACGAACACGTCCACCATGGGCACGGATATCTGGGGGTCCTCCTGGCGGGGCGCCAGGACCAGCCCCATGATGCCCATCAGCATCATCGCCGCGAACAGCAGCGGAGAGAGAGGAGACTTGATGAAAAAGCGCGCGGTGCGCCCTGCCAAGCCAAGGTGCGCGTCGTCGTCGAGAACGGAGACGCCCTGATTTCCGGTTTGTTTTTCTTGATCGCTCATCTATAGAACAATGGTGCCGAAACCGCGCATCCGGCGGCCTTATTGAGATGAACCCTTCCCCGCCCGCAAGCGGAGAAGCCGATTTTTTGCCGCTGAACGCTTAACGGCTATTCTCGTCCCGCGCCCCGCCGGACCAGCCCGACGCCACGTTGCGCGGCGGATTCTCCAGAATCCGCTCGCCCGCCCGCAGTCCGGACAGGACGCTGGTGAAACCGTTGGGCATCCGTTCCCCTTCGCGGATCAGACGCAGCTCGGGCTCGCCCTCTTCATCCACCACGTAGACCCCTGGGAGACTGCCGTTGTAACGAATCGCGCTGGTCGGGATGATCGGGTGTTCCCGAGCCGACGCGGTAAAGTCGGGAACCAGCACCTTCGCGTACATACCGGGGGAGGAGACCCCCTGGGGCAGGTCGAACTTGACCCTGACGGTGTGTCGCTGGGCGTCGGCCATGGGGAAGATCTGAGCAACCCTCACTGGCACGATCTGCCCGCCCACGTCGAGTTCCGCCTGAAGATAGGCGCCCTCGGTCAGACCGGGACGCAGACGCGCCGGCACATCCACCGCGATCTGCAGGAATTCGATATCCGAGAATTTGAGCAGCGGCATGCCCGGCTGCATGGTGTCGCCGACCTCGACGAACTTCTTCATGATCACGCCGTAGAAGGGGGCGACGCTCTTGGCGTCTCGCAACTTGGCATCGATGGCCTGGATCTGGGCCTGGGCCTGGGCCATGGCGTTTCGCGCCTGGGCGATCTGAACCTGAGAGGAGTAGATGTCGGCGCCTCGCTCGACCCCGCGATCCCGAGTACCCGTAAAATCTTCCATGGGCCGGGAGAACATCTGGTCGAACAGGTTGGGCATGCCCATACCACCCATCGCGCTCTTGGACTTGGGCGACCAGAGCTCGCGGTTGAACTGAACACCGGCATTACGCAGCTGAGCCTCGGCGCTACCGAGTTGCGCCAGCGCGGAATTTCGATTCGCCAGCAGCTCGCTGTCATCCAGCGCGACCAGCAATTCCCCTTCCTTGAAGCGATCCCCCTCGATACCTCCGATATACTTCACCCGCCCGGGTATCTGGGCGGACATGGTGACCTCTTTGTAGGGGATCACCGTACCCCCGAGCGAGACGCGAGGTACGTCTCTGGACTGGGTGACGGTATAGATCTCGCCATCGCTGATCTGTGCCGCGACCGGCATCACCGCCACCATGGCCGCTGCAAATCCCAACAGTGTCCGGATCGGTTTTACCATCATTCCCAATTCCCGCCTCGTAACTTTTCACTTATCCGATAACAAGGCCGCCCCGCCGATCAAGATCCGCGGGGCGGCCTTCAGCCCGTCTTGATCAGGCGCGCCCCATGACGCTGAACGACTTGATGAAGGGGCCGGCCATGCGCGGATCCTTGAGCATCGCGCCATAGTCACCCGCCTTGAACTTCATCTTGCCGGAGGTGAACGCCATCCCCAGCCCCATCATGCCCGGGGGTTTGGCGATCCACTTCTTCCACTGATCTTCGCTGCAGCGAATATCCCAGTTCATGGTCTCGCCATTGTAGGCGCCGGCGGCTGTCGCCTTGCCGTTCTCGACGGTCAGCACGCCGCGCGGCTGATCCTCGCCCTCGAAACCGTAACCGATCACGCTGGAAAAGTCGATTTGCGCCAACGCATCACTCAGGTCCGGCTCGCCATTCCACTGTTCCATGAAGCTTTTCATCCACTCTTCCGAAAAGAGATCCGCCATATCCATCCTCCTGCAAGAGAGCACCACGATGTTGTTAGTAAAAACGTTTTCAATCATAAACTTGCTTTCGTCTTTCGCCATCGCCGCAAGGGGCCTGACAAATGATCAGCAAGAACGCAAAGTATCCCCTAAGAAACAGGCAATTGCAACCGGCGACTTGCAATCGGGGCGATCGGACGGAGAGCGTGCCAGGGCCGCAACACCGGCGCGACCGGGCATGCTGAGTTCATGGGGTGGAATGGAGCGGGCGTGAATGACGCAGCAGACGGGGATGGTGAGCACGCCGCCCGCGCGAGGCGGACCCTGCCGAAACGCCCCTAGCCCCGTTGAACGCCGCATGCCGCCGGCGGAGGGACCAAACGAGTTGGTACGCCCGGCCCCGCGCGCTTGCTCCGCGGCGGGAATCAGCGCTTCAGAATATGGAGAATCTCTTCCAGTTCGGTTCGGAGTTGGCGAACGATCTGCTGGCTTTGCTGCAAATCCTCCTTCGCGGTCTCGCCGGAGAGTTGCTGGCGAGCGCCGCCAATGGTGAATCCCTGCTCGTAAAGCAAGCTGCGAATCTGCCGAATCATCAACACATCCTTGCGTTGATAGTAGCGTCGGTTACCGCGCCGCTTGACCGGCTTGAGCTGTGGGAACTCCTGCTCCCAGTAGCGCAGGACATGGGGCTTTACCCCGCACAACTCGCTGACCTCACCGATGGTGAAGTAACGCTTTCCCGGGATCGCGGGCAGTTCCGCGGTGGTATTACTCGCTTCCAGCATAGCCTTCAACCCGTGCTTTTAGTTTTTGTCCAGGACGAAAAGTTACTACACGGCGTGCGGAGATCGGAATCTCCTGTCCGGTCTTGGGATTGCGACCGGGACGCTCTTTCTTCTCGCGCAAATCGAAATTTCCAAACCCCGACAACTTGACTTGGGAGCCATCCTCCAAAGCGGCCCGAATCTTTTCGAAGAAGAGCTCGACCATCTCTTTGGCTTCGCGCTTGTTCAGCCCCAGATCATCAAAAAGCCGCTCCGCCATCTCCGCCTTCGTAAGCGCCATCCCAAATCTACTCCCGTAACTGTGCTTTTAATTCTTGGGCCAAGGCGCGGAGGATGGAAGCCACCCCCTCCTCCACCTGTTCGTCGCTGAGATTGCCTTCAGTCTCTTGAAAAATCAAGCCCAAAGCAAGACTTTTTCGTCCTGCTTCAATCTTTTCCCCATTATAGACATCAAATAGCAGAATGTCTCGCAAAAATTCCGGCCCGCTTCGGCGGGCACATTCTACCACCTGATTCATGCTCACGTCCTCTCCCACGACCAGGGCAATATCTCGCCTTGTCGATGGATATTTGGAAACCGCCTCGAAACTGGGCAGGCGACCATGCAACATGCCACCATCCAGCGCCAGCTCGAACAGATAGACCGGCGCGTCCAGGTCCAGCTTGTTCTCGATCTCCGGGTGCAGCATGCCGACCCAGCCCACCCGCCGACCATCCCGGTAGACGGCCGCGCTCTGGCCGGGATGCAACGCCGCCTGCCTCTCGGCGACAAATCGAAATCCGCCGCGATCGCCGGTGAGGGCCAGCAGCGCCTCCAGGTCGCCCTTGATATCGAAAAAGTCCGCCCTGCGATCGCCAACACCCCACTGCTCAGGGTTTAGCGAGCCGGTAATGGCGGCGGCTATCATCGGCTGCTGGATCAGCGCCCCCGGTTCGCCGGTAAAGCACAGGCCGGCCTCGAAGATCCGCACCCGTGCTTGCTGTCGAGCGGTATTATAGCGCAGCGCCTGCAACAACCCGGGCCATAGACTGGTCCGCATTACCGCCATGTCAGCGGACAAGGGATTGGCCAACTGGACCCCTTTTTCTTGCGGGGTGATCAGCTGGTTCAGCTCGGGGCTGACGAAGCTGTAGGTGATCGCCTCGTGATAGTCTCGATCAACCAGCGCCGCCTTGGCGGCGGAAAGTCGGAAATCCCTTTCAGGCCTCTGGCGCATCGCTGAGCTGATCGATCCGTGGCTGGCTGGTATGCGGGAGTAGCCGTAGATCCGCCCTACCTCCTCGATCAGATCCTCTTCGATGGTGATATCAAAGCGGCATTTGGGTGGCAACACCAGCCAGCCATCATCCTGGGGCCGCACCTGCATATCCAGCCGCGTCAGGATCTCCTCCACCGTATCCCGCTCTATCGCCAGACCCAACAGACGGGTGATCCGTTCATGACGCAAACGAATGGTGGCGCGCGACGGCAGGTGCTCCAGGGCCAGCGACTCAACCACGGGCCCGGCCTCGCCGCCGGCGATCTCCAGCAGCAGCTCGGTGGCCCGCTCCAGCGCCTGTTGTTGCAGCGAGGGATCGACGCCGCGCTCGAAGCGATAGGAGGAGTCGGTATGCAGGCCATAGCTGCGCGCCTTGCCGATAATCGATTGCGGCGAGAAGAACGCGCTCTCGAAGAGGATGTCTCGAGTATCATCGGTCACCGCGGAATCTTCGCCGCCCATGACGCCGGCCATCGCCAGCGCACGACCATGATCGGCGATGACCAGGGTATCGTCGCGTAACGTCACTTCGGAGCCATCAAGCAGCTCCAGCCGTTCACCCTCGGTGGCGCGTCGCACCCGAACCCCCCCTTCGAGTCTGGCGAGATCGAAGGCATGCATGGGCTGGCCAAGCTCGAGCATCACGTAGTTGGTGATGTCCACTACCGCGCTGATGGGGCGCAGGCCGCTGCGCCGCAACCGCTCCTTTAGCCACAGCGGCGAGCGGGCGCGAGGATCGATACCGCGCACGACGCGACAACAGTAGACCGGACAATCCTCCGGGGCCTCCAGCTCCACATCAAAACGATCCTCGATCGCCGGCTTGATCGGTCGGCTCCTGATCACGTCGACCAGCGTTCGATTGAGGACCCCGACCTCTCGGGCGATGCCGGCAATGCTGAGACAATCGCCCCGATCCGGGGTAAGATCGACCTCGATGGTAGCGTCTTCCAGTTTCAGATATTCACGAAAATCCTGCCCGACCGGCGCATCCCCTTCGAGCACCATGATGCCGTCCGAGGAGTCGGCAAGGCCCAGCTCCAAGGCGGAGCAGATCATGCCGAAGGACTCCACCCCGCGCAGATTGGCCCGCTTGATCTTGAAGTTGCCGGGCAGGACGCCGCCGATGGTGGCGACCGGGACCTTCTGGCCCTGGGCGACGTTGGGGGCGCCGCAGATGATCTGAAGTCTCTCTTCGCCGCCCACATCGACGGTGCAGAGACTCAGCTTGTCGGCATCGGGATGGGCCTCGCGGGCCTCGACGTAGCCGACGACCACGCCGCTGAACGCCTCCGCCACCGGCTCGACCGCGTCCACCTCAAGGCCCGCCATGGTCAGCTGATCCGCCAGCTGCTGGGCGTCGACCGGCGGATCCACCCACTCTCTCAACCAGGCTACACTGAATTTCATTTCACTCTTCCGTCTAAAACTCTTTATACTTGGCGATAGCGCTTTTTTCAGGCGAATTGACGCAGAAAACGCAGATCGTTCTCGAAGAACAGACGCAGGTCATTGACCCCGTAGCGCAACATGGTGAGCCGCTCGACCCCCATGCCGAAGGCGTAGCCGGAATATCTCTCGCTATCGAGGCCGACATGGCGAAACACCTCCGGGTGGATCATGCCGCACCCCAGCACCTCCAGCCAGCCCGACTGCTTGCACACGCGACAGCCTTCGCCATTACACATCACGCACTGGATATCCACCTCGGCGGAGGGCTCGGTGAAGGGAAAGTAAGAGGGACGAAAGCGCAGGTCCAGCTCTCGCTCGAAGAAGTTCTGGAGAAAATCGTAGAGCACGCCCTTGAGATCGGCGAAGGAGACATCGCGGTCGACGAGAAATCCCTCGACCTGATGGAACATCGGGGTATGGGTAAGGTCCGAGTCGCAGCGATAGACCCGCCCCGGGGCGATGATGCGAAACGGCGGCTCGGCCTGCTCCATGACACGAATCTGCACCGGCGAGGTGTGGGTGCGCAGCAGCAGATGTTCGTTGAAATAGAAGGTATCATGCATCGCCCGCGCCGGGTGGTGGGCGGGGATATTGAGGGCCTCGAAGTTGTGATAGTCATCCTCGATCTCCGGCCCCTCGCGCACCTCGAAGCCGACCCGGGCGAAGAGGTCCTCGATGCGCTCCAGGGTGCGCGTCACCGGATGCAGGCCGCCCCGTCCAAGGCCGCGCCCGGGCAGGGTGACGTCGACCCGCTCGCCCTCCAGGCGGCGATCGAGGGCCTCGACCTCCAGCACCTGCTTGCGCGACTCCAGGGTTTCGGCGATACGCTGTTTGGCCAGGTTGATCGCCTGCCCCGCCGCCGGGCGCTCCTCTTTGGGTAGTTTACCCAGCTCCTTGAGCTGGGCGGTAACGCGACCGCTCTTGCCCAGCCAGCGCACCCGAATCTCATCCAGTATGGCGAGATCCGCCGCCCGCTCGATCTCGGCGTTGGCGGCATCGATCATCGCCTGGATGTCATTATTGACCTCCATCACATTCACCCCTTGTACGGTGCGGCGGGAGGGGCCCCATCCGCGCCCTGGATAGGACACAAAAAAAAGGGAACGTGCTAAGGCGCGTTCCCCTTGATCGTTTGATCTCGATACAAACATCCCGCCCTCGGGATGTTTGCCGAATCAGCTGGAGATAGCGGCCTTGGCCTGTTCCGCCAGCTTGGCAAAAGCCGGTTTGTCAAAGATGGCCAGGTCGGCGAGCATCTTGCGATCGATCTCGACGTTGGCCTTCTTCAGGCCATCCATCATGCGGCTGTAGGAGATGCCGTTCTCGCGGGCGCCGGCGTTGATGCGGGCGATCCACAGCGCACGGAACTGGCGCTTTTTCTGGCGGCGGTCGCGATAGGCGTACTGGCCGGCCTTGATCACCGCCTGTTTGGCGACGCGATAGACCTTGCTGCGGGCACCGTAATAACCCTTGGCTTCCTTGAGGACCTTCTTGTGACGTGCGTGGGCGGTTACGCCCCGTTTGACTCTTGGCATGGTTCAGTCTCCGAAACTTGATCAGGTGTGGGATCAGGCGTAGGGGATCATGCGACGCGCCATTGCCACGTCGGCCTTGGCCAGCGTGGAGGGCGAACGCAGATGGCGTTTACGCTTGGTCGGTTTCTTCGTCAGGATATGACGACGATGAGACTGAGCACGCTTGAAAGCGCCGGAACCGGTCTTCTTGAACCGTTTCGCCGCTCCGCGATTGGTTTTGATCTTGGGCATTGTCTGACAACTCCGCATTCGTATGCTACATAGGATGTTACGGCGCGACCCCAATGGTCGCGCTATTTCTTCAGGGGGCGCAGCACCATGATCATCTGGCGACCTTCCATCTGTGGTTTCTGCTCCACTTCGGAATATTCGGCCAGATCGTTCTCGATCCGCTGCAGGAGCTCCAGCCCCAGATCGCGGTGGGCATGCTCACGACCACGGAACCGCATGGTTACCTTGGCCTTGTCCCCTTCTTCAAGGAAACGTATCAGGTTGCGCAGTTTTACCTGATAATCCCCTTCCCCCGTCCCTGGGCGAAACTTTATCTCCTTGATTTGAACCTGTTTCTGCTTCTTCTTGGCGGCCTGCTGCTGTTTCTTCTGCTCGAAGACATGCTTGCCGTAATCCATCACTCGACAAACCGGCGGTTCGGCGTTGGGCACGATCTCGACCAGATCCATGCCCTCTTCTCCCGCGATATTCAGCGCCTGCTCCAGAACGACCACTCCGACCTGATTGCCGTCAGAGCCAATGAGTCGCACCTCTGTCGCCGTGATTTCATCATTACGGCGATTTTTACGTTTCGCAGCGATAACTCGGTTCCTCCCAAGGATTCATAAACAACAAAGCGACCAAGCCGATTTGCTCAGGCCGCTACGCCGATCGGGCCGCTACCTCCCGCCCCAGGCGTTCGGCAAGTTCATCCAGAGACACGGTCCCAAGATCCTCGCCGCCGCGGGTGCGCAGCGCGACACTATCGTTTTCCATCTCACGATCCCCAACCACGACTAGATAAGGGACTCGCGTCAAGGTATGCTCGCGAATTTTAAAGCCGATCTTTTCGTTTCTCAAGTCCATTTCCACGCGAAATCCCCTTTCGTCCAGGAAACGGGCCACTTTTTCCACATATCCGGCCTGCCGATCGGTAATATTCATCACCATCACCTGTACCGGCGACAGCCACAACGGCATGGCCCCCGCATAGTGCTCGATGAGGATGCCGATGAAGCGCTCCAGTGATCCGAGGATCGCACGATGCAGCATGACCGGCGTCTTGCGGGTGTTATCCTCGGCGACATACTCCGCATCCAGACGACCCGGCATGGAGAAGTCGAGCTGAATGGTCCCCAGCTGCCACACCCGATCCAGGCAATCCCGCAGCGAAAACTCGATCTTGGGGCCGTAAAAGGCGCCCTCGCCCGGCTGCAACTCCCAATCGAGGCGCTTGTGGTTGAGGGCATCCTCCAGGGACTGCTCCGCCTTGTCCCACAACTCGTCCGCACCGACCCGCTGTTCCGGGCGGGTGGAGAGCTTGACCAGCACCTCCTCGAAGCCGAAGTCCCGATAGACCTCGAACAACAGGTCGATAAAATCCGACACTTCGGAGAGGATCTGCCCCTCGGTACAGAAGATGTGGGCGTCATCCTGAACGAAGTTACGCACCCGCATCAGGCCGTGCAAGGCGCCCGACGGCTCGTTGCGGTGACAGGAGCCGAACTCCGCCAGTCGCAACGGCAGATCCCGATAGCTGCGCAGACCATGGTTGTAGATCTGGATGTGGGCCGGGCAGTTCATCGGCTTGATCGCGTAGTCGCGATTCTCCGAATGGGTGGTGAAGATCATGTCACCGAACTTGTCCCAATGCCCCGACTTCTCCCACAGAACACGGTCGATCACCTGCGGGGTGTGGACCTCCTGATAGCCGTTGTCGCGCAGCTTGTCGCGCACATACTGCTGAATCACCAGATAGATCCGCCAGCCCTTGTCGTGCCAGAAGACCATACCCGGCGCCTCTTCCTGGGTATGGAACAGATCCAGCGCCTTGCCGATCTTGCGATGATCCCGCTTCTCCGCCTCGGCGAGACGATTCAGATAGCGCTTGAGCTCCTTCTTGTCCCGCCAGGCGGTGCCGTAGATGCGTTGCAGCATCTCGTTGCTGGAGTCGCCGCGCCAGTAGGCCCCGGCCACCTTCATCAGCTTGAAGGCCTTGAGCTTGCCGGTGCTGGGTACATGGGGACCGCGGCAGAGGTCCGTGAACTCGCCCTGGGTGTAGAGGGAGAGGTCCTCGTTGGCGGGAATGGACTCAATGATCTCCGCCTTGTAGGCCTCGCCGATGCCGCGAAAGTAGGCTACAGCGTCGTCTCGGGACTTGACCGAACGCGCCACCGGAAGATCCTGGCTGGCCAGCTCGGCCATGCGTTTCTCGATCGCCTCCAGGTCTTCGGGCGTGAAGGGGCGCTGGTAGGAGAAGTCGTAGTAGAAGCCGTTGTCGATGGTCGGGCCGATCGTCACCTGGGCCGCGGGGAAGAGCTCCTTGACCGCCTGAGCCAGCAGATGGGCGGTGGAGTGACGAATGACATCCAGCCCCTCCTCGTCACGCTCGGTAACGATGGCCAGCTCGCAATCCTCGTCCATGGTATGGGCGAGATCCACCAGGCGGCCATCCACCTTGCCCGCCAGCGCGGCCTTGGCCAGCCCCGGACCGATGGAGGCGGCCACATCGACTACGCTGACCGGGTGATCAAAATCGCGTCCGGAACCATCCGGCAGGGTAATTCGAGGCATCCCGCTACTCCGCTAAGCTCTCAACCGGTCGCAAACCCTATTTGACCTTTTTGTTGGCGTCGCCGCCGGTGGCGCCCTGCTTTTTCGCCGCCTGAACCTCGGTCAGGCGCTGACGATAGCGCTCCGCTACCTTATCGATACCACTCTCGGTCAGACCGCCGGTATTACCGGCCGCAAGATAGGTCGCATAGATGCCGGAGGCGAACATCATGGCATCGGAGACCATTGCGGGGTCAAGCCCCTCGTCCTTCATGTTGTTCGCCAGGGCGATGAATCGATTCACCAATCTCTGGTACTTTTCTGCTTCGCTCTTCATACGGTAAGGGCTCGGCCACTGGGGTTTGCACAAACGAAAAGCCCCGCGTATTCAGCGGGGCCTGGGAATTGGTAGGCGCGATCGGATTCGAACCAACGACCCCCACCATGTCAAGGTGGTGCTCTAACCAACTGAGCTACGCGCCTGAAGCAGCTTTCCGAATCCGATATCGAATCGGAACCAGCCTTAGGAAGCGCGAAATTCTATCTCTCCGGTCATCTCTTGTAAAGCTTTTTCTAGCGATTGCCGTACTCCACAAGCCAATCCTCCAGCTCCGATATGGCATCAAGGCACCCCAACGGCCGATGCCGCATCAGCCGCTCCGAGGCATGCACCCCGTAGCTGACCGCGAGACGATGGGTTGCGGCATTGACCGCCATCTCCATGTCGTACTCGGTGTCGCCGATCATCAGGGTCTCCTCCGGCTCGACGCCAAGAAAGGAGATGATCTGCAAGAGCATCTCGGGATGGGGCTTGGAGAAGGTCTCGTCGGCGCAACGGGTGACGTGGAAGGCCTTCGCAAGACCGGTCTCCGCCAGCGCGTGATCCAGCCCCTGCCGCCCCTTGCCGGTGGCGACCGCCAGCAGGTAACCCCGCGCCTCGAGCCCCCGCACCGTCTCCGCCGCGCCGGGGAATAGCGCGCTGGGGGTGTTATCCCCTTCCAGAAAATGGCGACGGTAGGCGCCGACCATGCGCTGTACGAAATGATCCTCGTCGCTTCCAAAAAGGCTGCTTACCGCCTCCTTCAAGCCCAGGCCGATGATGTTTCGCGACGCCTCCTCGCTGGGAATGGGCAAGCCAAGATCGGTGGCGGCGGCGCGAATACAGGCGACGATGCGCGCCTCGGAATCCATCAGCGTGCCGTCCCAGTCGAACACGATCAGCTTGAATTTCATGACATCTCTCGCAGGCTGGCGATGGCGCGTTGCAAACGGTCATCGAGGGGGGCCTCGATGACCAACGGTTTTGGCTCTTCAGGCAAGTGGATGCGTAGAGACGCGGCGTGTAACGCCAATCGCTTCAGGCCGATGCGCTCCGCGACGGCGGCGGATTGATCATCCCCGTACTTGTCATCACCGAGAATCGGACAGCCAAGGTGGTTGAGGTGGACCCGAATCTGGTGGGTGCGCCCGGTCTTGAGGTCGGCCTCCAGCAACGCGCCATCCCGAAACGACTCAACCAGACGAAAAAGGGTCAGGGCCGCTTTACCGGACTCATCGACCCGTACCAGCCGCTCGCCGCCGCGCAGGGTATTCTTGCGCAACGGCGCATCGACGCGCTGACGTTTCCCCGGAAACTGCCCCGCCGCGAGCGCCAGATAGCGCTTCTGGATCCCGTCACCCCGGATCAGTTCATGAAAAAGGCGCAAGGTGCCGCGTCGCTTGGCCAGCATCAGGCAACCGGAGGTGTCGCGATCGAGACGATGGATCAATTCCAGCCCCGTCTCCTGGGGCCTTAGCTCCCGCATCGCCTCGATCACGCCATAGCTGAGGCCGCTGCCGCCATGCACCGCCACCCCGGAGGGCTTGTTGATCACCAGCAAGCCCCTGTCTTCGTAGAGGATGGAGTCGGCGAGACGGTCGAGCACCGCCCGCCCGGGGGATGGCGCATCCCCCTTCTCCGCCACCCGCACCGGTGGGACGCGCACCACATCGCCGACTTTCAGCCGATAGACCGCCTTCACCCGCCCCTTGTTGACCCGTACCTCGCCCTTGCGCAGGATGCGATAGATGTAACTCTTGGGCACCCCTTTTAGATGGCGCAGCAGGAAGTTGTCGATGCGCTGGCCGTCGCTCTCCGGGTCGATGGTGACGTGGGAGACGCCGGGGCTGGGGCGTTTGTTGGCTTGCGTGGAGCTCATGAACCGGGCGTGCCCATGAGACCGGAAATGCCGATCGCTGCCCGAACATCGAACGAAACCGCCCAAGCCGCCCCCCCCTTTCGCAAAGGAGGGCCGGGGGGGACTCGTTGGCGGGGGCATCCGGTTGACGGGTGCGCTTGCTTTCCAACACGGGTATCACAACAGCCCGTCATTTCAGAGTACTCGCCCAAAATCACCGCTTCCCCCAGCGCTCGCGCACCCGATTGAGGTCATCCACGGTATCCACCCCATGCCCGGGATCCATCTTGGCGAGACTGACGTGGATTCGCCCGCCCTGCCACAGCACCCGCAGCTGTTCCAGGGACTCCGCCGCCTCGATGGGGGCCTGGGGCATCTCCACGAAACGCTCCAGAAAGCCGACGCGATAGGCGTAAAGACCGATATGACGCAGAAAATCAACGCCTTGGGGCACCGCATCCGCGCCCTTGGCGAATTCATCGCGATGCCAGGGGATGGGGGCGCGGCTGAAGTAGAGGGCGTAGCCTTGGCGATCCGTCACCACCTTGACCACATGGGGGTCGAACAGGTGCGGCTTGTCGAGGATCGGCGTGGCCAGGGTAGTCACGTCGGCATCGCCGTGGGCGAGCATATCTTCCGCTACCTGATGCACCAACTCGGGGGGCATCGCCGGTTCGTCGCCCTGGAGATTGACCACCACCGTATCCGCCGCCCAACCCATGCGTTCCGCCACCTCGGCGATGCGGTCGGTACCGCTGCGGTGCTCAGTGGAGGTGAGCATTACCTCGCCGCCAAAGGCATCTACCGCGTCAACGATGCGTTGGTCATCGGTGGCCACCACCACCTGCTTCGCCCCGCTCTCCCTGGCCTGCTCGCAGACATGGCGGACCATCGGCTTGCCATCGATCTGCAGCAGCGGCTTGCCCGGCAGGCGGCTGGAGCCGTAGCGCGCGGGAATCACGACGTGAAAGCCCGGATGAGAACGGGCATGACTCACGCCTTGACCTCCTCGTCGGCGGGGAGCGCCCGCGCCTCATCCTCCAGCATCACCGGGATCTCGTCGCGAATGGGGAAGGCCAAGCGATCCACCTTGCAGATCAACTCCTTCGCCCCCTTGTCGTAGACCAGCTTACCCTTGCACAGGGGGCAGACCAGAATATCCAGCAATCGTTTATCCATCAGTCCTCTCCAGAATAGATCGCCCGTATGCGGGAGATTTACGCAGCAGCGTGAATTCGCGCAGGAGTGCCAGCCCTTCGATGGCTGGCACTCCTGGTATACTCGTTAACCGAGGGGGTAGCCACGACAGCCCGCCTAAAGGCTCTCCCCCAGCCTTGCATCACTCCAGCGCGGCGCCGGCGACGCTAGGCAACCTTTCAAGAATCTCCGTCACCAACCGCGCCTCCAGTCGCGCCTCTACTGGCACGATCCAGTGGCGATCGTCGGCGTAGGGACGGTATTTTACCCCATCCTTCTCGGTCATCAGGACGGCATCCGCGTCCGCGAAAGCCAGCTCTCCGCCCTGAAAGGCGCGGTGATCCTCGAAAGGGTGGCGTTGGATGGTCAGCCCCGCTTGCTCCAGTTGCGAGAAAAAGCGTTCCGGGTTACCAATGCCCGCCGCCGCGTGCAGGCGTACCCCGGCAAAATCCTTCAAGGGCCGACGCATGCCATCCGTCAGACGCATCGCGTCGCCCTGCTCCAGGGTCATCAGAAACTCCCCCGCCCCTGTCAAGCCGCCGTTGACCACCCGCCAGTCGACCTCATCCAGGCGCTTTGGCGGCTCCCGCAGCGGGCCGACGGGCAGCATCCAGCCATTGCCCAGTCCTCGCCCGCCATCGCTGACCGCGATCTCCAGGTCCCGCCGCAAGCGATAGTGCTGCAAACCGTCATCGGCGATGAGGATATCGACCCCGGCCTCCTCCAGCAACCGCAGGCCATCCGCCACCCGATCCGGGCCCACCGCCACCGGGCAGCCGGTGCGTTGGGCGATCAGCAGCGGTTCGTCGCCGCAATGGGCGGGATCCGTCGCCGCATCGACCCGCAGCGGATAAGAATCCGCGTGTCCGCCATAGCCTCGGGAGATGATGCCGGGACGATAGCCCGCCGCCATCAACTGTTGCGCCAGCCAGATCACCAGCGGCGTCTTGCCCGTGCCGCCGACCAGGATATTACCGACCACGATCACCGGCGCCGCAAGCCGTTCACTGGCCAACCAGCCCTTGGCGTAGAGTCGCCGGCGTAGCGCCACCACGCCACCAAAGAGCCAGGCGAGAGGGATCAGCGGCCACCAGGGGCGACCGCCATCCCACCAGCTTTGGGTCAAGCCGCGCAATGCCCGATGCCGCCAGAAGACATCTTGCGATCACTCCCCCTCGACGACCTTGGTGGGAATGGCGATGCGCAACAGCCCCAGCTGACTCGCCGCATCCATCGCCCGCACTACATAGCGGTGCGGCGTCTGGGCGTCGGCGCGAATCGCAATCCGCTTCTCCTTGTCGCCTCCCGCCGCCTTTTCCAGCTCCTGCATCAGCCCTTCCAGATCGCCCTTGGCGAGCATCCTGTCGCCGATGCGATAGGCCCCGTTGGGGGCGATACGAATGTCGATGACCTGTTTGGGATCCGCCTCCTGGTTCTGGGTGACCGCCTCCGGCAGCTCCAGCTTCAGGCGGCTCTCCTTCTCGAAGGTGGTGGAGACCATGAAGAAGATCAGCAGCAGAAAGACCACGTCGATCAGCGGCGCAAGGCTCAACTCCGGCGGATCCTTGCGGTGGGGGCGCAGATTCACGGCGCCGCCCCCTCCGCCTGGACCACGGCGGGAGGTGTCTCGACCACGCCTTGGGCGCTCTCTGAGCCGCTTTCAACGGTCCCTTCAGGCTCCCGTTGCCGTTTCATCACCTGCACCATCTTCAGCGCCTCCTCCTCCATGATCAGCACCAGGCGCTCCACCTTGCCCTCGAAATAGCGGTAGAAGGCGAGGCAGGGGATGGCCACCGACAGACCCGCGGCGGTGGTGATCAGGGCCTGCGAGATGCCCTCGGCCAACACCGCCGGGTCGCCCACGCCGGCGGTGACGATGGCGGAGAAGACCTTGATCATGCCGATCACGGTACCGAGCAGCCCCAGCAACGGGGTGATGGAGGCGATGGTACCCAGGGTATTGAGATAGCGCTCCAGCTCATGCACCACCTGTCGCCCCACCTCTTCGATCGCCTCCTTCATCACCTCTCGCGAATGGCCGCTGTTAATCAGCCCGGCGGCGAGTATCCGTCCCAGCGGCGAGCCCTCGCGTATGGTCTTCAGGTGGTTGCGCGTCAGTCGGTGGCTCTTGTGCAGGTTCCAGACATGGGCCACCAGCCCCTGCGGGGCAACCCGCTCGTCCCGCAGCGCCCAGAAGCGCTCGGCGACGATCGCCGTCGCCAATACCGAACAGAGCAGGATCGGCCAGATCAGCCAACCGCCCGCCAGAATCAAATCGAACATGGGCTTTGTAAAATCCTCGTGGCAACGCAAAAAACTGACTCAGCTCATTGCATCGCGTCACAAACGGTAAAAGTGAACACTCGCCTTTTCCATCAGGCCCGGCTTCCCATACAATCGCGGGATACTCCCGCCGCGTCACGATGGGCCGACTCGCCCGGCCCTTCGTCGCACGGCATTTTACAGACATTACAGGAATAAAAACCATGCCTCGTTATACCGGAGAAGCCATTCGCAACATCGCACTCGTCGGCCAGAGCGGCTGCGGCAAGACCAGCCTCGTCGAGCGGCTGCTGGCCCAGGCCGGGGCCATTCCCGCCGCCGGCAGCGTGGAAAAAGGCAACACGGTGAGTGATTTTGACCCGCTGGAGAAGGAATATCAACACTCCCTCACCTCGGCGGTAACGAGCATCGACCACGACAACATCCACCTCAACCTCATCGACACCCCGGGACTGCCCGACTTCATCGGCCAATCCATCGCCGCCTTTCCCGCGGTGGAGACGGTGGCGGTGACCATCAACGCCTCCGCCGGCGTCGAGATGGTCACGCGGAGAATGCTGCAATGGTCCGCGGAGCGCAAGCTGTGCCGCATGATCATCGTCAACAAGATCGACGATCCAGAGGCCGACCTGCCGGGACTGGTCGTGGCCATCCGCGAGGAGTTCGGCGGCGAGTGTCTGCCCATCAACCTGCCCGCCGGCAATGGCGGCAAGGTGGTGGACTGCTTCTTCAACCCGGATGGCGAGTCCGATTTCTCCTCGGTGGCGGAGACCCACACCCAGATCATCGACCAGGTAGTGGAGGTGGATGAGGCGCTGATGGAGCTCTACCTGGAGCAGGGCCAGGAGCTGAACCCGCAACAACTCCACGACCCGTTCGAGAAGGCGCTGCGCGAAGGCCATCTGGTGCCCATCTGCTTCGTCTCCGCCGAGACCGGCGCGGGCGTACCCGAATTGCTGAACGTGTTCGAGAAGCTGATGCCCAACCCCATGGAGGGCAACCCACGCCCCTTCCTGATCGGCCAGGGCGACGACGAAAAGCCCTTCGCCGCCAATCCCGATCCGGACAAGCATGTAGTGGCCCACGTATTCAAGGTCACCGCCGACCCCTATATTGGCAAGCTCTCCATCTTCCGCATCCACCAGGGCTCGGTCACCGCCAACAGCCAGCTCTTTGTGGGCGACGGGCGCAAGCCGTTCAAGGTGACCCACCTGTTCAAGCTCCAGGGCAAGACCCAGACCGAGGTGAATGTGGGCATCCCCGGCGACATCTGCGCCGTCTCCAAGGTGGACGAGATCCACTTCGACGCAGTGCTCCACGACTCCCATGAGGAGGACTATCTCCACCTCAAACCCCTGCAATTCCCAGTGCCCGTGTTCGGGCTGGCGATTCAGGCCAAGAGTCGCGGCGACGAGCAACGCCTGGGCAATGCCCTGCACCGCATCGTCGAAGAGGACCCCTGCCTCAAGGTGGAGCACAACGCCGCCCTCAACGAGACCATCCTGCGCGGCCTCGGCGAGCTGCATCTGCGCCTGACGCTGGAGAAGATGAGACAGCGCTTCAACGTGGATGTGGAGACCAATCCGCCCAAGATCCCCTACCGCGAGACCATCACCGCCAGTGCCGAGGGCAGCCATCGCCACAAGAAGCAGACCGGCGGCGCTGGTCAGTTCGGCGAGGTGGTGCTGCGCATCGAACCCCTGCCCCGAGGCGGCGGCTTTGAGTATCGCGACGACAGCAAGGGCGGCGTCATCCCCAACCAGTTCATCCCGGCGATCGAGAAGGGCGTCATCCAGGCGATGGAGGAAGGGGCGATCGCCGGCTACCCGATGCAGGATGTGCGGGTGGTGGTCCTCGACGGCAAGCACCACTCCGTCGACTCCAAGGAGGTCGCCTTCGTCGCCGCCGGCAAGAAGGCCTTCCAGCAGGCCGTCGCCCAGGCCAAGGGGGTGGTACTGGAACCCATCGTCAAGCTCGACCTGGTGGTGCCCGACGAGACCATGGGCGCGGTCACCGGCGACCTCTCCGGCAAACGCGGTCGCCTGATGGGCACCGACGCCATGAGCGGCGGCCTGCTCGACATCATCGCCGAGGTGCCACTAGCGGAGATGAACGAATACGCCAACGAACTCAACGCCATCACCGGCGGGCGTGGTACCTACACCCTGGAGTTCAGTCGTTACGAGGCGGTACCGGCCCACATCCAGCAGCAGCTTGCCGCGGGTTTCCAGATCAAGGAGGACGAGGAGTAATCCGTTAACCGCAGATTAGCGCAGATTGTATTGCTCTGGTCGAGGGCGATTCCGCTAGTTCCCAAGCCTCAGAGATTCTAAAAGCCCCCCCCAAAAGCCCCTCTCCCCGTGGGAGAGGGGTTGGGGTGAGGGTATAGAATCGGGCACCTGTGCTTGAGTCCCCACCGAAATCCAGGCCTTGGCAGCTCTCGCTGCCCAAACCGATGGTTCCCTGAAGGTGGCAATACGACACCCCGGAACATGAATCGAGAGCGGGACTGCCAGTCCCCTGAGGACTGGCAGTCCTTCCGTGACTGACAGAGCGGATATTTTACAAGGCAGGGTTGATGGCAAAGGGTAAACTCGTACAATGGGATGACGAAAAGGGCTATGGCTTCATCGCCCCGGACGATGGCAAGCTCCAGCTCTTCGTCCACATCAGCGCCTTTACCGATCGCAGCATCAGGCCGAGCGGCGGCGAGCGGGTTAGCTACCAGATCGGCAAGGACAAGCGGGGGCGACCCTGTGCCGAACAGGTGGTATTGCCAGGGGCCAAGGGACCGCACCGCCAGCGACTTGGACGGGTCTCCGGCACGGGCTGGGCACTGCTCGCCAGCGCCATCTTCTTCGCCCTGCTCGGACTCGCGGTGCTGATGGGATGGATCTCCCCGCTCTGGCCCCTGGGCTATGGACTGCTGAGCCTGATCACCTTCGCCCTCTATGGCTGGGACAAGCGCGCCGCGCAACGGGACCAATGGCGAACACCGGAGGCCAACCTCCACCTCTTCGCCCTCGCCGGCGGCTGGCCCGGCGCCCTGATTGCCCAGCGGCTCTTTCGTCACAAGACCAGCAAGCAACCCTTTCAGGCCCTCTTCTGGCTGACGGTGGCGGCAAACCTCGGCGTGCTGATCTGGCTCACCGTTTGGGGACCGAAGATGGAGACCCCGAAGTGGCTCAGCGGTCTGGAAAGCATTTCACTGCCTGCCATTCCCGACCAGCCGTTCTCGGACGGAGGCGAAGTCGACTTCAACCAATGCATAGACGAAAACGGCGTGATTGAATATACCGACAGACCATGTAAATAAAGGAGCCCGGTGACAGACCTCACCTGACGCTGTTGTCATTGGAGCTCTCTTCAACCGCTCACCTCTGTGCACTCTGTGGTTGAATTCTTTCGGACACGCCCTTGAACCGCCAACAAACAAGGAGAAACAGCAGTGGAATATCGCATGATCGGCAGCTCAGACCTGAATGTCAGCACCATTTGCCTCGGCAGCATGACCTGGGGCGAGCAAAACAGCGAGGCGGAGGGCCACCAGCAACTCGACTACGCCCTCGACCAGGGGGTCAACTTCATCGACACCGCGGAACTCTACGCCGTCCCGCCCAAGGCTTCGACCTACGGGCGTACCGAGGAGATCATCGGCAGTTGGTTGAAACAGCAGCACAAGCGGGACAAGATGATCCTCGCCAGCAAGATCGCTGGCCCCGGTGAGGGCTGGGTGGATCACATTCGCGACGGCAAGAGTCGTTTCGATCGCGCCAACATCAAGGCGGCCCTGGAAGGCAGCCTGCGGCGCTTGCAAACCGACTACATCGACCTCTATCAACTACACTGGCCGGAGCGCCAGACCAACTTCTTCGGTAGCCTTGGCTACAACGGCGATGGCGGCAACTTCACCCCCATCGCGGAAACACTGGAGGCGCTCCAGGGGCAGATCGAGGCGGGCAAGATCCGCTATATCGGCCTCTCCAACGAAACCGCCTGGGGGACCATGAAGTTCCTCCAGGTCGCCGAACGCCTGGGGCTGCCGCGAGTGATCTCGGTTCAGAATCCCTACAACCTGCTCAACCGCAGCTATGAGGTGGGCCTGGCCGAGGTCTCCCAGCGCGAACAGGTCGGCCTGCTGGCCTACTCGCCACTGGGCTTCGGCGTGCTCAGCGGCAAGTATCTGGAGGGCAAACAGCCCGGCGCGTCACGTCTGACACTCTTCCCCGACTACACCCGCTACTCCAGCCAACCGGCCACCCAAGCGGTAGAGAAATACGCCGCTCTGGCCCGCGCCAACGGCCTCACACCCGCGCAACTGGCACTGGCCTACATCAACACCCGCCCCTTCCTCGCCGCCAACATCATCGGCGCCACCAGCATGGAACAGCTCAAGGAGAACATCAGCAGTATTGATGTGAAACTGGAGGATGTGGTGCTGGAGCGGATCGAGGAGATCCATTCCCAGCATCCTTATCCGAGTCCGTGATGCCTGGAGTAGAGCCCTGGGGCTGTGCGTCTCCTACTTCCGGGGTCAAAAAATCTCTGACACGCCAAGGCGCGTACTCCAAATCGAATGCGATACCACTTTACCGACTGGGCATGGGCATCTTGCCCCTTCGTGTTGCGCAAATCGCGAATCCCCATTACCCTTTGCCATGACATAGACATTGTAACGGCAGCTTGCAACGGTCACATGCCGACTTAGGCGATTGCCAACAAAAAATACACCACAGAGGACACAGAGTGACAAGGGCGGAAAAAGCGTTATCGCAAATTCAACCTGTTGGGATTTAAACTGAAAACACCCCTTAACCCGCTTTCTCATGCGATAGTTTCTCTGTGCGCTTTGTGTTCTCTGTGGTAGGTTTTATCTTGAAAATGGCCTTAGTGCCAGAGCGATAACCGTGCACGGATCAGAACCATGACTCAATATACCTTCGAACAACCAGAGTTCTACGAATTTTTCGCTGGCGGCGGCATGGCGCGCGCCGGCCTGGGTGAGCTTTGGCGGTGCACCTTCGCCAACGACATCTCTCCCAAAAAGGGGGCGAGTTATGCCGCCAACTGGGGGGGAGATCACCTTCGAATCGGAGACGTCAACCAGGTCGAAGCCCGGGAGTTGCCGGGGCACGCGGATCTGGCCTGGGCCTCCTTTCCGTGCCAGGATCTCAGCCTGGCGGGCAAGGGACAAGGGCTCAAAGGAGAACGCTCCGGAACCTTCTGGGGATTCTGGCGACTGATGCGGGAACTCGCCGGGCAGAACCGCAAACCTCGCATGATTCTGCTGGAAAATGTGGCCGGGACCCTCACCTCCCATGGCGGCGAGGACTTCAGGGCGATCGCCGGGGCGTTGGTCGAGGCGGGTTACCATTTCGGCCCGATGATCATCGACGCCGTGCACTTTCTCCCCCAGTCCCGCCCCCGCCTGTTCATTCTGGCCATTGACGAACGCCTCAAGGCGCCACTGGGTTTCGTCTCGGATCGGCCCATGCCGGGTTGGCACAGCGCGGCGGTGATCAGCGCCCACAATCGTTTACCGGATGCGCTGAAGGATGCATGGATCTGGTGGAATCCGCCGCCTCCCGAGCAACGCATGCAGGTTCTTGATGACGTCATCGAGACCGACCCTCAGGGAGTGGAGTGGCATAGCGAGGAGCAAACCCAAAAGCTGCTGGGCATGATGAACGACGTCAACCGCCGCAAGGTGCTCAACGCCCAGAAGGCGGGCGCCCTGAGCGTGGGGACGCTCTACCGACGCACCCGGGACGGCGTCCAGCGCGCGGAAGTTCGCTTCGATGGCGTCTCCGGCTGCCTGCGCACCCCGGCGGGAGGATCCAGCCGCCAGGTAATCATGGTGGTCGAGGGTCCACGCATTCGCACCCGCCTGCTTTCACCCCGTGAAGGCGCGCGACTGATGGGGTTGCCCGATGAGTATCGACTGCCCGCGAACTACAACGAATCCTACCATTTGACTGGCGATGGCGTGGTCGTGCCGGTGGTTCGCCACTTGAACGAGTGGCTGCTGATGCCGATCATCGCCGCCAATCGCAATACCGAGAACGCCCCTCTCGAAGCCCATGGTTGAGCAACTCCCCGGAGATGCCGCGCAGGAATTACCGTTCGAAACGGCGGAACTACGCGAGCAACTGGAACGCTATCTGAACACCGTCTGGCAAGACCCAATCGACGGCTCGGAACGGCGAATCGGCGACTACAAATGGGGCGTCTACGCCTTTTTTGATTACGATGATGAACCCATCTACGTCGGCCAGACCAACGAGAAACTGCGCACGCGCATTCGCCGCCACCTGACCAACCAGCGAACCGATGCAGTAGCAATGAGCGTCCTCGACCCTTTCGAGGTCTGCCACATCGAGGTCTTCCCTCTGTCGGACCTGGAAGACGTGGCGAGCACCGACCGAAATGCCCGCGACCGCCTGAACGCTCTCGAATACCAGGTCTACCGCAAGCTGCTGAAGGAGTCCCAATTCGGCGCGATCCTCAACGAGAAGGAGCCGCCCGCCCCCAGGGTCGAGCAATCCATTCCGCCCTCCTACAAGGCCAAGGTAGTATCGGATCCGGTAAGTCGGCTACGCGACCACCCCGACCTGCGCATCGCGCGAAGAGCCGCCACCCTCGCAAAACTGGCTCAGGTGATCGCGGAACGCAAGGTACAGCCAGGGTTGCGACGCGTGCTGGTGACCCAGGCGAAACGCCTGGAGTGGCTGGCGGAGCGGCGCTACCGCATGCTGTCCCCGCCGGACGAGCAAGACGAATAGCCATGACCGACGTCTTTGACAAGTCGCAAAGAAGTCGGATCATGGCCAAAGTACGCAGCAAGAACACTACCCCGGAGATTGTCGTCCGCTCGCTGCTGCACCGTCTGGGTTTTCGTTTCCGACTTCATCGCAAGGACCTGCCCGGCAAGCCTGACATCATCTTGCCCAAATACAAAACGGCGATCTTCGTCCACGGCTGTTTCTGGCACCAACACCCGGGCTGCAAAGCTGCCCACCGACCAACCAGCAACACCGATTACTGGAACCGAAAGCTGGATCGCAACATGGTCAGGGATGACAACAACATCGCCCATCTCGAATACGCTGGCTGGCGGGTTGTCGTCATCTGGGAGTGCGAAACCCGGGACATCGAGGAACTCTCTCGGCGCTTGTCGGCACTACTGCGACCCCCTTCGAAACCCTCTCGAAGCGGGGAGAGCTGATTTAGCAATCATGGGCGAACCGCTCAAAACCGCGTCCCACCCAGCATTTCCAGCCACCGGTAATTGTCGGTACCGCACAATCCCCATACCATAGCCCTTTTCAGCACCCAAGAGGTTGGCAAGCATGGCGAGTCGCTCGCTGAATCGAACGCGCTGGATCGCTTTTCCCGCGCTGCTGCTGATCGCCGTCGCCAGCGGCTTGTTGCTGGAGAGGCTTGGCGGTCTGGAGGCGTTCGAGCGGGCGATGCTGGATCTTCAGTACCGCGCCCACCTGGATGAGGGGACGGATCCGCGCATTATCATCGTCGCCGTGGATCAGCCGAGCCTCGACTATTTCGAGCAGGACAACATCCCCTTCCCCTGGCCGCGCAGCCTCTACAACCCAATCGTCGACTATCTCACCCGCCACGGCGCGAAGGCGATTCTGTTCGACATTCTGTTTACCGACGAGACCTCGTTCGGGCCGGCGGTGGATCAGGAGTTCGGCGCGGCGATCGGGGCTTCGGGGCGCACCTTTCTGGCGGCAGCGAGCGGCGGTGATGGGAAGACTCCCCTCCCAATCGGTCTGCCCCTGGAGGGCGACCCTCCCGCGGCCATCCGCAGAGCCGCGATCACACCGCCGCTCTCCCCCCTGTTCGAACAGGCCGCTGGCATCGGCCTTGTCTCCCAACAACCAGATGCCGATGGCATCTATCGTCGGGTCATGCCCTTCTTTCAAATGGAACAGCGCGCCATTCCCGCACTTGGCATCGCCGGGCTGATGCAGCCGGATCGCACCGTCGAATGGGACCGAGAGAACCGCATCCGCCACGGCGATCTGAGCCTGAAGACCAACGCCGAGGGGAAAGTGCTGCTGCGCGTTCGCCACCGCGAGCCCTATCGACGCGTCTCCACGCTGGATGTGATCCACTCGGAGATGCGCGAACAGGCGGGCGAAGCGCCGGTCCTGGACGGCGAGCTGTTTCGTTGACGCCCGTGTCTTCATCGCCTATACCGCACCCGGCCTGTTCGACCTGAAGCCCACGCAGGTCAAGCACACCACCCCCAGGGTCGAGGTCCTCGCCACCCTGAAGGCGAATACCCTGGACAACGACTTTCTGATCCCCTTCCGGCGGCCTCGACAATCTATTCGACAAGGCGGGTGAGCTATTCAAACGGGATGGGGACGCAAGCGACGATCACGACGCCTCCAATCCCCTCGACCTCTAATCCCCGTGACAAGGAGTTTCCCATGATCAAGCACAGCCACTTTCTGCCACTATCGATTCTCCTGCTCTTTGCCATGCCCGCCACGGCCTTCGATTTTTCCGACCTCGGCAAGATTCAGCAATACGCCGGCAAGGGCGCGCAACTCTTTACCTCGGTACGCAAGGGGATCGAGGATCTGACACCCGAGGAGGAGTACTACATCGGTCGCTCGGTCAGCGCGCGCATCCTCGCCGACTATCCGCCCATCAACCATATCAAGATCAACGACTATCTCAACCAACTCGGCGGCTGGCTGAGTCGCTATTCCAGTCGTCCCATTACCTTCGGCGGCTACCACTTCCAGGTGGTACGTTCCAGTGAGATCAATGCCTTCGCCGCTCCCGGCGGCTTCATCGTCATCACCAGCGGCCTCTACAACCTGCTGGATAACGAGGAGCAACTGGCCGCCGTGCTCGCCCACGAGATCGCCCACGTCACCCTGAATCACGGCCTCTCGGCGATCCAGACCTCCAATCTCACCGATGCCTTCACCCTGATCGGCAAAACCGCCATGGAGGAGTCTGGCCGAGGCCAGCAACTGAGCAATGTCCGGCAACTCACCAGCATCTTCTCCACCAGCATCGATGACATCCTCAACCGATTGGTGGTCTCCGGCTACTCCCGAGACCAGGAACTGGCCGCCGATGCCGAGGCGCTTCGGATCCTGTATAGGGCCGGCTACGATCCGTCGGGACTGGCTGGTTTTCTGGAACGCCTTGCCCAAGGCGGTGGCGCGAACGGCGGTTTCTATGCCACCCATCCTCCAGCCGGCGGCCGCCTGGATGCCGCACGGCGGGAGATTGCCGACAAGAATTGGCATGGGCAGGGCCTGGCCCAGCGCGACAAGCGCTTTCGCGCTCATGTGCTGAATTGATCCACTATGCAAGCGGTGGCGGAATATCCTCCAGCCCCCCCGCTGACGCGGTGAACGGAGTCACTTACCAATACAGAACCCGGCGAAGATCTCCCCCAGCAGATCGTCGGCGGTGAACTCGCCAGTGATTTCGTTCAGGGCTTGCTGAGCAAGGCGCAGCTCCTCGGCGAGCAGTTCGCCGGAGCCGGTGGTTTGCAATTGTTCGAGACCATCCTGTACATGGCGATCTGCTCGTTCCAGGGCGTCGAGATGGCGGCGGCGGGCGAGAAACTCCCCCTCGCCGCCGACGGCGCTGGCGCCCGCTCGCTGTTTGATATGCTGGCGTAGCAACTCCAACCCTGTCCCGGCGCGGGCGGAGATCAGCACTTCGGCGCCCTGACTTCCCTCAAATATGGCCGGTTTGCTATTCGTCAGATCGATCTTGTTGCGCACCAGGATAAGCGGGATACCGGGGGGCAACTGCGAGGTGTCGGGATAGCCCTGTTCCTGAAAGTCCCGCTCGTCGAGCAGCCACAGGATCAGATCCGCCTTGTGCAGCTCATCACGGGCGCGACGGATCCCCTCCTGCTCGACCCGATCGTCGCTGTGCCGCAGCCCGGCGGTGTCGACCACGTGCACAGGGATGCCGTCGATCTGGATGCGTTCACGCAGGAGATCGCGGGTGGTGCCGGGGATCTCGGTGACAATCGCCGATTCACGACCCGCGAGGGCGTTGAGCAGGCTCGATTTCCCGGCATTGGGGGGGCCGGCGATCACCAGCGAGATGCCGTCCCGCAACAGCCTGCCGGTGCGTGCGGCGGCAATGGTCTGGCTGAGGGCCTGTTGCAAATGGGCGGTATCCGCCGCCACCTTGCCATCGGAGAGGAAGTCGATCTCCTCTTCAGGGAAATCGATGGCCGCCTCCACGTACATGCGCAATTGGATCAGCTGTTCGACCAAGGCATGGACGCGCTCCGAAAAGGCCCCCTCCAGGGAGCGTACCGCGAGGCGAGCGGCCGCGGCGGTTCCCGCCTCGATCAGATCCGCCACCGCCTCGATCTGGGTCAGATCGAGCTTGCCGTTAAGGAAGGCGCGTTTGCTGAATTCACCGGCATGGGCGATACGCGCGCCGCATTGCAGCACCCGTTGGAGCAAGAGATCCATCACCACCGGGCCGCCATGGCCTTGCAGCTCAAGGACATCCTCGCCAGTAAAGGAGTGGGGTTGGGGGAAATAGAGGGCGATGCCCTCGTCAATGGCGTCGCCGTTGCGATCCCGGAAACGACGAAACACCGCATGGCGGGGTTGTGGCAGGCCGCCGATCAGGTCCTCGGCGATTCGCGGCGTCTCCGGCCCGGAGAGGCGGATGATACCGACCCCGCCCGCCCCCGGCGGGGTGGCAATGGCGGCGATGGTATCAGAGTCAGACATGTCTGTATCGGTACTAGTAGCGCTGCGCCATGGTTTTCACAAGATCTCCCGCAGGTGCACAGAGGTCACGGGAAGGGTCTCTCTGCGTGCGCCTTGTCTACGTGAACGATTTTTGGGCCTGGCGATTTCCGTAAACCTTATGCGCGGTCGCACGAGCACCCAGTTCCGCGGTGTCTTGCCCCCGGGCGCAACTCGCTAACCCCACTAGTGCAGCACCCGCCAAGTGACCATGAATAATGCGGGTCATAGGGTATTGATTTCCATATAAATAGCGTCATTGCCTATTTGGCGGGTGCTGCACTAGACCTTCTCGCCCGCCTCGACCTTGCGGGTGATGTACCACTGCTGGGTGATCGAGAGGATATTGTTGACCACCCAGTAGAGCACCAGCCCCGAAGGGAAGAAGGCGAAGAAGATGGTGAAGACGAACGGCAGACTCATCATGATCTTGGCCTGCATGGGATCGGGGGGCGCGGGATTGAGCTTCTGCTGGATGAACATGGAGACGCCCATGATCAGCGGCAGCACGAAGTAGGGATCCTTGACCGAGAGATCCTCGATCCACAGGATGAAGGGCGCCTGGCGCATCTCGACGCTCTCCAGCAGCACCCAGTAGAGGGCGATGAAAACCGGAATCTGCACCAGAATCGGCAGACAACCGCCCAGCGGATTGATCTTCTCTTTCTTGTAGATCTCCATCATCGCCTGATTCATGCGCTGCTTGTCGTCGCCGTAGCGATCCTTGAGCGCCTGAATCCGCGGCCCGAGCTTGCGCATCCCGGCCATTGATTTGTAGCTGGCCTCGGAGAGCTTGTAAAAGGCCCCCTTGATGAGGATGGTCAGAATGATGATCGCCCAGCCCCAGTTGCCGACGATGTCGTGGATCCAGCGCAGCAGCCAGAAGATGGGCTGAGCGAGGATGGTAAGCCAACCGTAGTCGACGGCCAGCTCCAGCCCCGGCGCGATCGCCGCCATCTCATCCTGCAATTTGGGGCCGACATAGAGGGTGGTCTCGAAGGTATGGGCGCCACCAGAGGCGACCTCGACAGCGGGGGTGTAGGCGCCAACCAGGTAACGACCGTTGCTGAGCGCCTTTGAATAGAAGTGCTCCATCTGCTCCTTCGGGGGTACCCATGCGCCGACAAAGTAGTGCTGAAGCATGGCGATCCAGCCATTCTTGACATCCCGGTCGAGCGTGGCGCTCTCCATGTCATCAAAGGAGTACTTCTTGTACTTCTCTTCCGGGCTGTAGTAAACCGCCCCCGTGTAGGTGTAGATGAACTGGCTCTGCATGCTTTCGTCCAGCTCGGTGCGGATCAGCTGGCGATATTCCCGACCCGCCCAGGGGCCGCCCGATTGATTCTCCACCAGATGACGGACCTTGACGGTGTAATCGCCGCGCTGAAACTCGAAACGCTTGATGACCGAGACCCCTTCCTCCTGCCACTTGAGATCGACGACCAGCGACTCCTCGTCTTCGGCCATGATGTATTCCGCCTGGGCGACCTGGTAGGGGGTCTCATGGGTCGGCGCGGCTTTCTTGGCGAGCAGACCGGACTGCGCGACGAAGAGATTGGGGCGGGTAGGACTCATCAGTCGGAATTTGACGTCCGGGGTATCCACCGAAACCGGATATTCCCGCAGATACAGGGAAATGATATTGCCGCCCTGGGTGTCGATCTCCAACCGGTAGAGATCGGTTTCCACCTTCACGGTACGGCCTGCAACGCTCTTCGCCTGCCCCGGTTGAGTCGGTACGGTGGAATCAATGCTCTCCGCGCCCGAGGTGTCCGGCAGCGCCACATCGCCACCGGCGGCGGGCGTCTCTTGTAATGCCCGTTGGGTCTGCGCCGCCTGCTGTTCGGCGGTCAGGGGCTTGGGGCCATAGTCCTGTTGCCAGGCCTGATAGAGCATCAGACCGAGGAACGCCAGGGTGAAGACGAGAATCAGACGATAGTTATCCATACTTAGCCCGTGTTTCTTGCGGCATGGGATCGAGCAGCGCTTACGCCACCCCATCCGCGGTGTTGGGTCGGCGATGCGGAGAGTTCGTCGCGGGAACGCACCGCTTGAGGGAACGGGACCAGAGACGGGCCAGCGCCTCTTGATGATGGACGGATTGGTCTGCTCTTATGCCGCGTCGCGCCATCACCACGAAATCGCACCCGCCAAGGCTAATTGCGCGCAATCGGAAAGTTTCCCTGACCACGCGTTTTATCCGGTTACGATCTACCGCCCGTGCCAACATCTTTTTGGAGATGGCCAGCCCAAGGCGTGGGTAGCCCAACTCATTGGGGCGGCAGAGGATGGTGAACGAATCGTCCGAAACGGCCTTTGCGTCAGCGAAAACGCCGCCGTAATCGGCGCGGCTGAGCAGTCGGAGTCGCTTGGGGAATCCGTTCTCTCGCCCAGCCAACGGGACTCCTGAATCAGGGAGCGAGACGAGCGCGCCCCTTGGCGCGACGACGATTGATCAGCTTGCGGCCATTGCGGGTCGCCATGCGAGCACGAAAACCGTGCGTGCGGGCGCGCTTGAGGTTACTGGGTTGAAAGGTTCTTTTCATTGCTCGTTACCTTAGAATTAAATACTAATTGCACGCAGCGAGCGGGACGACCCGAAAATGCGCTGCTAAAAAGGGCGCAAAGGATACTTGGCGAAGGCGCGGGTGTCAATCGCGAAGAAAGATTTTCCGCGCGCACGGTGTGCAGGGATTGGCCGGCGAAGGGAAATGACGGTCCCCAGCCTTCCCCTGATGTCCCCGCCCGCCACATACCAGCGACCGGCTTCGCCAACGTGCCGGCCTAACGCGGCATGGAAAACCGGTTATGATTGAACACCATGTCGCCGCCTGGGGCCATGATATGGCAGGCGATGCATCCCTTGGACTTGCCAACCGCGACCGCACCGGCCTGGGGAATGTTCTTTTCGTCCTTCAGGACACTGCCATCAGCACCATACTGCACCCAGTACCAGTCCTTGGTCTTGTCCGAATAACCGGGACGCTTCAGCATGACCGATACCGCATGCAACCAGGACTCCGGATTGTCCGCAACTGCCCGCCGATTGATCTGATTACCGGCATAATTGCGCTGAATAATCACTTCGTGGACTTGGTTGTCGATGGGAACCGCGGCGGTAAAGGTATCGAGAAACGCCCCGTGCGGGTTGCGGCCTTCATGTGGGGTCGAATAGACGCCCTGCTCGCCCAGCAGACGCGCCTCTTCGAGGGCCTGCCAGAGCTTTCCGGCAAACGCCAAATCATCCTCTGTTCCGTAAGCAGGGTCCTTCTGCGCCAAGCTTGTGCCGCATGCCGCGACAGAGATCAAGATTGCCGCCAGATAACGTTTAGCTCCGATCATTGCGAAATCTCCTGGGAATCAACGACGCAAAAGCGCCTGTCTCACCGCCGCATCCAACCGTTGAGCGCGGCCCTTTAGTAACCCCGGCATTATAGATCAGGCGCGAATCCTGTCACCTCACCCCGTCATTATCGGTCGGGATTTTTGATGATTCTCCGCGAAGCTGCCAAAACGCACAATAAACCAACCCTTCACTACAGAATAAAGCGACTGAGATCCTCATCCGCGGCCAGTTCAGACAAATTGTCCCGCACATAGGCATCATCTACCTGAACCTTGGCCCCAGGCAATTCCGATGCGGTAAACGAGACACCTTCCAGCAGCCTTTCCATCACCGTATGCAATCGCCTCGCACCGATATTCTCGGTGGTTTCGTTGACCTGCCAGGCGATTTCCGCGATACGACGGATCCCTTCCTCCGTGAACTCGATTTCAACCCCTTCGGTGGCCAGCAGCGCCTTGTACTGATCCGTAAGTGAAGCATCCGGTTCCGTCAGAATACGCACGAAGTCCTCCACGCCAAGGGCATCAAGCTCAACCCTGATCGGAAGGCGTCCCTGCAACTCCGGGATAAGGTCCGATGGCTTGGAGAGGTGAAAGGCGCCGGAGGTCACGAACAGGATATGATCGGTTCGCACCATGCCGTGCTTGGTCGAGACGGTACACCCCTCCACCAGTGGCAACAGGTCTCTCTGCACCCCCTCCCTGGAGACATCCGGTCCACCATACTCGGAACGACTGGCGACCTTGTCCATCTCATCGATGAAGACGATACCGTTCTGTTCCACCATCTCGACCGAGCGTAACTTGAGGTCCTCTTCATTGATGCGCTTCGCCGCCTCTTCGTCACGCAGAATCTTGAGGGCATCCCGAATCCGCAGTTTCCGCTTCCTGCTGCGCTTGCCGCCAAGGTTCTGAAACAAGCCCTGCAACTGACTGGTCATCTCTTCCATGCCCGGCGGGGCCATGATCTCGACGCCTATGCTCGCTCCGCTCACCTCGATCTCGATCTCGGTATCATCCATGCGTCCTTCACGAATCCGCTGACGAAACTTTTCACGGGTCCCCGAGTCCTGCCGTGACGCCTGCGCCTCCTGCTCCCAACCCGACGGAGCCGAAGATGGACTGGGCAGAAGCGCATCAAGCACCCGCTCCTCGGCCGCCGCTTCCGCCGCTTCCGCGACCTTTTCCATCTCGGACTCGCGCACCATCTTCACCGCGGAATCGACCAGATCGCGAATGATCGATTCCACGTCCCGCCCGACATAACCCACTTCCGTGAACTTGGTCGCCTCCACCTTTATGAACGGGGCGTTCGCCAGCCTCGCGAGTCGCCTGGCAATCTCAGTCTTGCCCACCCCTGTCGGGCCGATCATGAGAATGTTTTTGGGGGTGATTTCGTTGCGCAAGCTCTCGTCAACCTGAGACCGCCGCCAGCGGTTGCGCAAGGCAATGGCAACCGCGCGCTTTGCCGATGCCTGCCCGATGATATGCTTATCGAGCTCCTTCACGATCTCCTGGGGAGTAATCACTGACATATCATGAACCCTGCCTGATCTCCAGTTCCTCGACAACCAGATTGTGATTGGTGAACACGCAGATATCCGCGGCGATATTCAAACCCTTCTCCACAACCTCTCTCGCGCTCAGCTCGGTATTTTCCAGCAGTGCTCGCGCCGCGGATTGCGCGTAGGGCCCGCCGGAGCCTATCGCCATCAAGTCCATCTCCGGCTCTATTACATCACCAGTACCAGAAATGATCAGGGAGACCTTGCTATCGGCCACGCATAACAACGCCTCCAGGCGCCGAAGCATGCGATCCGTACGCCAATCCTTGGCCAGTTCGACCGCCGAACGGATCAGGTGCCCCTGATGCTTTTCCAACTTACCCTCGAAACGCTCGAACAGGGTAAAGGCATCGGCGGTCGCACCCGCAAACCCTGCAAGCACTTGACCTTTATACAAGCGACGAACCTTACGGGCATTCCCTTTCATGATCGTATTTCCCATACTGACCTGACCATCACCGCCAATTACCACGGCGTTTCCACGCCGCACGGATAGTATGGTAGTACCTCGAAACATCTTCATTCGTCTCTCTATGCTGATTCTTGCGCAAACGGGTGATTATAACTGACTAGCGGTAACTATTCCGCCATATTTTCCGAGCAGGACCCGCCCGGAAATACCAGGACGGGAGCAGTCCCGAAATCACCAGGAAAAGGCGGCAAGAACGAGCGCATGGCGCGATTTCAGGGTGTCGAGGGCCAAGAACGGCGGGAGATTACCCAAGCCGCGGAATCAATCTATCTTAATAAGATAACGCTAATACTTAATCTATATACACGCACTCTGAAGACCATTGATCCCGAGCCAGCACAACACACACAATATTTACAGATAAATCCAATACCCAAAATCACCCACAGCCACACCGAATCACACAGAGAGATCCATCTGCGTGATCTCCGTGCCTCCTTGAGAGTTCTTATGAAAGGTTCGGCGCAGTTGTACTAATTGATTGATTAAGACCGCGTCCGTCTCCGACTCGCTGATTCACCCCACTAGCTTGGAAAACCAATGGGCCAGCATGCGGAAGGGGGCGATACCTGCCCCCTTCAGAAACCGACCAGACTGAGCACCGAGCTAACCGGCTACCATTGGACGCTGACACCGACCTTGCCGCCAACCTCCTCGAACGAGGTATCGGACGCGATGCCTGCCCAGAAGGCCATATCGTCCGTGATTCGCCCCACCGCCGTCACACCCAAGGCACTCACGCCGCCATAGTGGCCCCAACCAACGTTAACTCGCCCACGCTTATCCGGGTCAGGCATCATGACCTCCATGGCATTGGTAATGGCAATACCCCGCAATGCCTCCAGTCGGACCGCCTCGATGCGATCTTCCAGGATATCAATGCGACTATCTCCTCCCGGACCGCCAAAGTTGACGCACTGATTCTCGACAGCGTCCCAGGTCCAGCCCATCTCCTCGCAAAGCTGCTGCAGGGAGTAGTCATGGCCGTTCACGATATTACTGATATTCGTGATGTTCTGACTATTGTTGGTGATGTTCTGGCTGTTGGTGTAGATGTTTCCGCTATTAATCTGGATATTACGGCTATTTACGTAAATATTACCGCTGTTCACGTAAATATTTTGACTGTTGATCGAAATATTGTTGCTGTTATTAGTGATGTTCTCACTATTAATCGATATATTACCGCTATTTATGTAAATATGTCGACTGTTGATCGAAATATTGTTGCTGTTATTAGTGATGTTCTCACTATTAATCGATATATTACCGCTATTTATAGTAATGTTACCACTATTTATATTGATATTACGACTATTAGTCGCGATGCTAATCTGATTGTTATAGATATTTCCACTATTAATCCTGATATTCCCACTATTAATCGCGATATTAGTACTATTAATCCTGATATTCCCGCTATTAATCGCGATATTATTACTGTTAATCCTGATATTCCCGCTATTAATCGCGATATTGTTACTGTTATTGGTAATATTCCCGCTGTTCACCGAGATGTTCTCGCTGTTGATCGCGATATTGTTACTGTTATTGGTAATATTCCCGCTGTTCACCGAGATGTTCTCGCTGTTGATCGAGATATTGTTACTGTTATTGGTAATATTCCCGCTGTT
>JAABSM010000018.1 GCA_011390365.1 Gammaproteobacteria bacterium | reverse complement strand
AGCGCTTGATGGGGCAGGTGAAGAAGCAGGAGGCTGAGGAGCAGGAGTTGATCGCCAAGACCACCGCTCATCTCAAGGCGGGCAATCAGGAGGTGGCGGCGAAGTACGCCTTGCGCTTGCAGCAGGTGAAGCAGGATCTGGAGGAGAACCGCCGTCAGCTCGAAGAGGAGGAGACCACCTACAAGAATCTGGTGCGCACTCGGGATCTCTCCATCAACGAGGCCAGGGCGAAGATCGAGAAGATCGCCCGCGGCATCAGCGATCTCAAGGTCAAGCGCGCCACCGCGGATCTCAGTGAGATGGCCGCGGGCATGATCTCCAGCATCGGCGGCGCGGGGGATACCCTCAATCGCCTCGAAGAGATGGTGGAGAGCGAACGCACGCAGGCCGCGGGTCGCGCCCGGGTCGCCCGGGACAGTTTGCCGCTGGATGATCTGGATATCCAGGAGGTGGAGCAGCAGGCGATGGCCAACCAGGCCCTGGCCAGCTTCGCCGCCGAGGCGGGGATTGCCTTGGAGCCGGATGGGGCCAAGGGCGGTGCGGAGAAGGATGCCGCCAAAGAGGCTCAGAGCAGCCGGACCATGGGGCCGGGGAATATGGAGTCTCAGTGACGGGGTTTAATGGACAGGATTAACAGGATTTTTCAGGATTGACAGGATTTCTTTTGTTGCAAATAGACAGTGGTTTGGTGAGGCGTTGATTCGGAACTAGTGCAGCATCCGCCAAGTGACTATGAATAATGCGGGGCATAGGGTATTGATTTTTATATAAATAGTGTTATTTCTTATTTGGCGGGTGCTGCACTAGGTGAAGATCCTTGATGGTCAAAGTATTCGATTATACCAGAACTGAAATCATGTAAATCCTGAGCAATCCTGTTAATCCTGTCTATTTCTTCTAAGAATATGCCCAACAATCCCCCACCACCCCCGCCATCCCTCCTCCCCCCCTGGGCGGAGGAGATCTCGACGCTTTACCAGAGCGGCGCGAGCAGTCAGTTCCTGTTATACGGCAACGTCAACGATCGTATGCTGCTTCCGGTAAAGGGCGGTACGCGGTTGGGAAGTTTGCAGGAGTTTCTCATCGAGGTGTTGATGAGTCACTTCGATGTGATCCTGAGTTACGACATCGGCAACGGCATTCGCATCGAGAAGGGCGGGGATCACGTCTCCGAGTGGCCGCCCTACAAGCGCAACAATGATCTGCCTCGGGAGCCGGGGCGGGCGGTGGATACCTTGACCCACTTCTTTCGCTACTGCGCCAACATGGGACGCATGGGCGAGAGGCGGTTGCAGGTGGGGTGTTATATTCGCGCCGCCCATCTCGCCGCGCCGGCGTTGCAAGGGGCCTTTCATACCGAATTGGGCGCGCTGGCGATGCTGGTGCGGGACTGGGCGGTGGATGGCCTGTTTGTCGAGCATCCGCTGGCGACCTTTCTGATTGCCGAGAATATCAACGACCTCAACCCGCTCATCGTCAACAATCCCCGCGCCTCCCGGGTGCGCATCCCCCTGCCTTCGCCGGGAGAGTTGGAGCGGGGGCTGAAGCTGATCGCGCCCCACTATTCCGTCACCTTGGCGGGCTACGCGCAGCGCCTGGAATACCCGGCTCGCCAGTTGGCGGGGGCGAGCCTGGGGGCGGTGGAGGCGTTGCTCAAGCAGCGGGAGTATCGGCGCGAGAGGCTGGAAGACGGCGATCTGGCGGTACTCAAGAAGGAGTTGGTGGAGAACGACGCCAATGGCCTGATCGAGTTCATCGAGTCCCATCGCACCCTGGAGGATCTTCAGGGCATGGCGAAGGTCAAGGCGTGGCTGCGGGAAGACCTCAAGCTATGGAAGCAGGGCAACCTGGAGGCGGTGCCCAAGGGCTATCTGCTGTGCGGCCCGGTGGGCACCGGCAAGACCTTCATGGTGGAGTGTCTGGCGGGGGAGGCGGGGGTGCCGATCGTCCGGCTCAAGAATTTTCGCGACAAGTGGGTGGGGTCATCCGAGGGCAATCTGGAGAAGATCTTCCGGCTGTTGCATGCCCTGGGCCGCTGCTATGTCTTCATCGACGAGGCGGATCAGGCCCTCGGCGCCCGTTCCGGCGGCAGCGGTGATTCCGGGGTCTCGGGGCGGCTCTACTCGATGATGGCGGAGGAGATGAGCCGCTCGGAGAATCGCGGCAAGATCATCTGGGTATTGGCGTCGAGTCGGCCCGATCTGATTGAGGTCGATCTCAAGCGGCCCGGGCGCATCGATGTACGCATCCCCCTCTTTCCCACCAGCGATGCGCGAGAGGGCTTCGAGCTGCTGCGCGCCCTGTGTCGCAAACGGGGGGTGGAGATTCCGCAGGCCGCTTTTGAAACGCTGAAGGATGAGATCCCGCCCATGCTGACCCCGGCGGCGGCGGAGGCGCTGGCGGTCAAGGCCTATCGCATTACCCATACCAGTGATCTCTCCGGCGCCAAGGCCCTGAAGACCGCGCTGTTTGGCTATCAGGCCCCGGTCGCCCCGGAGATCCTCATGAAGCAGATCCGCCTGGCGATCGACGAGGCGACGGACGCCGCCTTCATCCCCGAGTATTTCACCGCCTTGGCTGGCTGACTGGCGCGTTGACCTCCCGGTCAACCAGCCGCCGCATGCCGAAGGCGAGGCGAATCTCGATTCGTATGCAGCAAAAAAGCGCAGTTAGCCACAGAGACACAGAGTACACGGAGAATTTTCAATAAGTTTCTGACTTAGCCTAAACTACCTTGTAGGTAATGTCAGAAGGTGATGCAGCTCTTTGTTTTCTCTCTGTGATCTCTGTGCCTCCGTGGCTTCAACCGCGGAATTTAGGATGAGGCCTCAGCTCTCCCGGGCCTCACCCGCGCCAGTCTGGCTGATTTTGCTGGCGCTTTTCAGTTGATTGATCATGCGCGGGTAGAGGGCCAGTTGCTCCTTGATATTGAGCACGTCGAAAGAGGCGGCGCAGTTGAGCAGGTTGTCGGCGTAGCGAATCAGCGGGATGATGGCGGCGTTTTCCGCCTTGGTCTTGAGGGCCAGGGCGAAGCGCTCGATCTCGGGAAACAGACAACTGCGCTGGACCTGGTTCCAGTGATTCATGAAACTCCCCTCCAGTTCCGGGAGCAGCGCCTCCAGCGCCTCGATCTGGGCCGGGTCCAGGTCGATGCCGGTGTGCCCCAGCCAGGTCTCGGTCTCTGGACGGTGGTGGGGGAGCAGGTGGGCGAGGGTGTTGAGCAGGTGGATCCGTTCCACGGGCTTGTAGATCACCTCGTAAAAGCCCCGCTTCTTCAGTGCGTCGGCATCGCTCTGGACCACCGAGGCGGTAAGGGCGATCACCGGGATGTCGCAGAGCTCCAGGTCGCCCTTGAGCAGGTCCAGGGCGTCCTCGCCGTCGAGCTCCGGCATTCTCAGGTCCATCAGGATCACGTCCGGATGGATCTCCGCCGCCATCTCCACCGCCTGGCGGCCGTTGATGGCCATGAGCAACTCCAGCCCGGTATCTTCGAGATAGGCCTCTACCAGCACCCGATTGCTCTCGACGTCGTCCACCACCAGGATGGTGGCCGGATCGAAGAAGACCGGGGTATCGTTGGGTGAGTGGTGTTGCGCCGCCACATCGGCGCGCAGGATTGGTACCCGCGGCAGCTCGACGATGAAGCGGCTGCCCTGTCCCTGCTCGCTCTCGGCGTAGATGCGGCCATGCATCATCTCCACCAGCCGGGTGCAGATCGCCAGTCCCAGCCCGGCGCCGTCCTGGCGGCGGCTGTCGTGCCCCTCCTGCTGCTCGAAGCTTTCGAAGATGTGCTCAAGCATGCCGGGGGCGATGCCCCGGCCGGTGTCCTCGACGACGATGCGCAGATTGATGTGGTTGCGGTCGGCGGGATCCGGGTCGTAGCCGTCGATGGTCAGGCCGATCCGGCCCGCTTCGGTAAACTTGATGGCGTTGCCCACCAGATTGAGGAAGATCTGGCGGATGCGCACCTCGTCGAGGTGCAGGGTCTGGGGGACCTCCTCCGCCACCCGTGCCGAGAATTCAAGCTTCTTGCTCTGCAAGCGCAGGGCGAAGATCTGTTCCGTCTCCATCGCCAGCGCGCGAATATCGACCGGGGTCGGCAGAAGTTGCAGCTTGCCCGCCTCCACCCGGGAGAGATCGAGGATGTCGTTGATCAGTTGCAGCAGGTTCTTGCCCGCCTTGCTGATGGCGTCCAGGTTGTGGGTCAGCTCGGGGTCGACGATCTTGTCCCGCATCAGCGAGGAGAAACCCAGGATCGCGTTCATCGGCGTGCGGATCTCGTGGCTCATGTTGGCCAGGAAGGTGGATTTGGCCCGGTTGGCCGCCTCCGCGTCCTCCTTGGCGGCGATCAACGCCGCCTCCGCCTTCTTGCGTTCGGTGATGTCCTCGCCGGCGCTCAGGCTGCCGACGATATGGTTGTTTTCCCGAATACAGGTGTTGTGCCAGGCGATGGTGCGCTGCTCGCCATCCTGGGTGGTGATGTCGTGTTCGAAATACTCGACCTCTTGCAGTTCGCCCTGCATGATGCGGGCGAAGGCTGCGACGATCGCGGGATCCTCTTTGCTATCGGGCATGCAGCACTCGAACCAGCGTCGACCGATCAGCTCGTCGGCGGGGTAACCGAGGATCTGACAGCCCTTGCGATTGATCAGGGTGATGCGGTATTCCAGATCGAGGGCGATGATGATCGCCTCCACCGTGTCGATGTACTGTTGGGCCTTGGTCTTCTCGCGACGCAGCTCGACGGCCGCCGATTCCGCCCGCTCCTTGGCCTGTTGCAGCCTCAGTTTGGCGGTCTTTTCATGGGTGATGTCGAAGATCAGCCCCGAAAGCCGCTCGATATCCCCCTCCGGCGTCTGCTGGGCGGAGGCGACCATGTGCAGGTGACGAACCTCCGCGTTTCGCTGCCTGATGCGATACTCGATGTCGATGGTGTTGCTGACGCCGTAGAGCAGATCGTCCACCGCTTCATGCACCCGCGGCAGGTCCTGATCGTGGATGTGTTCGAACCAGACATGGTAACTGCCGTCGCGCTGGTTTTCGGGGATGTCGAGGATCTCCAGGGCGCGCGCGTCCCACTCGAAACGGTCGTTGGCGGGGCGGTAGTGGAAGGTGCCCGCCTTGGCCGCCGTTACCGCCAGTTGCAGTCGGGTCTGGTTGTCGAACAGCCGTTTCTCCAGACGCATGTGTTCGGTGATGTCGGTGGCGATGCCGCAGATCGCGGTGGGCTTGCGCGCGCCATCGAAGAGCAGGCTCTTGGCGATGATGAAGACGTAGCGCTTGTCGCGAATGGTGAAGGCGCGCTCGGTAAACGATGAATTCTGATCAGAGCTGAGCAGTTGCTGTTCGGTACGCGCCAGATGCTCGGCGATGTCCGCGCCGAAGAGTTCGCTGTCGGTCTTGCCCAGACACTGTTCCGGCAACATCTCCAGCAGGTTGCCGAAGGCGCGATTGACGAGGATGTAGCGTCCGTCCAGATCCTTGAGAAAGATCAGCGCGTCGGCGTTGTCGATGATGTCTTGCAGCAGGCGACGGTGGTCGGTAAGGGCCTGTTCCGAGGCGCGCCGTTTGCGAACCTCTCGGCGCAGCCGGCTGACCCACCACAGGATGATGGTCAGCAGCAGGAGAAAACCGCTGGAGAGCAGAATGAACCAGTGGATGACGCGATCCAGCGCGACCCCGGGGTCCAGGCTGGTGTTGATCCAGCGTCCCTTGATCCGTTCCCGTTCATGCGCATGCAGGGTATTGAGGGCCTTGTCGAGGAGCCCCGCCAGCTGCGGCGCGTCTTTGCGTACCGCGAAGGCCATGCGATAGCTGAACGGGATCTCGCCGGCGACGCGGATGTCCTGGAAACCCAGGCGCTGTATCTCGTGGGATGTGGTATAGGCGCCGCCGATGAAGAAGTCCGCCTCGCCGCTATTGACCCGCTCTAGCGCATGGGTGAGATCGGCGACGGGGATCAGGCTGAGATCCGGGTATTGTTCGGTCAGCCAGGCATGTACGGCGTAGCCATCGACCACCGTGATTTTTTTTCCCGCCAGATCTTCCAGGTCATGGATATAGTTGCCTTTGCGGTTGGTGAAGACGACCGCCGGCATTTCGAAGTAGTGGCGGGTAAAGAGAAGCTCCTTCGAGGGGCGGCCATTCTTGGCCAGTCCCGCGAACATGTCGATGTCGCCGTTCGCCAGGCGTTCCATCGCCTCGTCTTGGGACGAGATTTCCGACTGGATCTCGAAGTGGATGTCCAGCAGCTTTTCGATGGCGCGCAGGTAGTCCGCGGCCAGTCCCTGAAACCGCCCCTGTTCGTCATAAAACTCCAGCGGCGCCCAGTCCGGGTTGGCGGCCACCCGCAGTACGCGGTGGCGGGAGAGCCACTCCTTCTCTTCCAGTGTCATCAGGATCAGGGGGGTGCTCCTCTCGCGGTAGATGAAGCCGCGGGGCAACTCCGGGGAGTCGAGTAGCCCCAGGCGTTCATACACGCGGGTGATGTAGCGCCAGTGGCCCGGATCGATGTGGCCGATGTCGATCAGATCGCTGAGAATCAGTTTTTCCAGGGTGCGGGCCTCGTATTCCAGGCTGCGTTTGCTGAGCGCGGGATTGTACTTTTTCCGAATCAGGCGGATGATCTCGTCCTGATTTTCCAGCGCATATCGCCAGCCCTTGACGGTGGCGCGAATCATGGCGTCGACCCGTGACGGGTGCAGGCGGATCTCCTCTTCGCTGGTGAAGAGGTTGTCGCCGTAGAGGTCGATGCCGTAGCTCTGCGGGCGAATGATGTTGATGTCTATGCCCATCTCCCGCAGCCGATAGGGCTCGTTGCTCAGGTAGGCCGAGAAGACGTCGACCTCGCCATTGACGAAGGCGTCGAGGTTGCCGCTGGGGGGCGCCCGTTCGATGGGATCCAGTGAGCCCAGGGTCTCCATGAAGGTGGCGACCAGCGAGGAGTCCTCTTCGCCGCTGGCGTCGAACATCACCCGCTTGCCGATCATCTCGTAGGGGCTGATGATGCCGCTATCCTGGCGGGCGATCAGCACCAGCGGCGAGTGCTGAAAGATCTGCGCCAGCAGCACCACCGGTTTGCCGGAATAGCGGCTGAGTACCAGGCCCGCCTCGCCCACCCCGTACTCCGCCTCTCCGCGCGTCACCAGGTCGGCGACATCCTCATGGGCGTTCCGCTCAAGCAGGCTGACCTCCAGCCCTTCATCGGCGTAGAAGCCCTTCTCGATGGCGGCGTAGTAGCCGGCGAATTGGAATTGGTGGCTCCAGCGCAGCTGAATGCGCACCTTTTCAAGCGCTTGGCTCCCCTGCTGGTGCGCTTGTCCATCCTCGGCCGTCTGCGCCTGGGTTGGTGACGCCGCCAACAGGAGCGCCAGCCAGCAAGCCGGTGTCCAGGCGCGAAAAAGGGCGGCGAAAAAGCTGCCCCGCGAGAGGCATCGTGGAAGCACTGAGCGAGAGGGTGAGCGACTACCGGCCATGAACGGGTTATCCTGTTTTCAGTCGTAGTCCTGGTCTTTCCAGTCGCGCAGGGCGTGGAAAACCTCGCGCGGGTCGGCGAGATCCCGCTTCGCCCAGCGCTCGGCGGCGGCGATGACCTCTCTCTCTCGGGTGCGCAGAAAGGGGTTGGTGGCAAGCTCTTCGCTGAGCGGGGCCGGGACGCTCGCTTTCCCTTCTCGACGCAGGACCTGGATTTTCGCCAGGCGCTCGCCAATCGCCGCGTTATCCGGCTCCACCCACTCCGCGAAGCCCAGATTGGCCAGGGTATACTCGTGGGCGCAGTAGATCAGGGTGTCGCCGGGCAGGGCGGCGAAACGGGCCAGGGAATCCGCCATCTGGTCATGGGTGCCGCTGAAGATGCGACCGCAGCCGCCGAGAAACAGGGTGTCGCCGCAAAAGAGCGCGCCATCGCCATGATAGGCCACATGTCCCTCGGTGTGCCCCGGCGCCTCCATCACCCGCAAGCCGCCGTCGATGCCCGGGATCTCCAGCTGATCGCCCTCGCGTACCGGATGGGTCACGCAGGCGATGGGCTCGTTGCTCGGTCCGAACACGGAAATATCCGCAAAGGCCTCCAGCAGGCGGGCGCAGCCGCCGGTATGGTCGTTGTGCTTATGGGTGATGAGGATGTTGGTCAAGGTCAGCCCCTGCCGATCCAGAACATCGAGAACCGGGCGGGCGTCGCCGGGATCCACCACGCTCGCCTCGCCCCGCGGGCCGACGATGAGCCAGATGTAGTTGTCGGAAAAGGCGGCAATCGGGAGTATCTGCGGCATTCGGCTTCTCCTCAGCGCGGGTAGAGGGTCTCGGGATCGATCATGGGGTCATCGATGACGACTAGCCGGTCATCGCGTACCGCGTTGTAGAAACAGCTGCGGCGACCGCTGTGACAGGCCGGGCCGGTCTGATCCACCAGCAGCAGGATCGTGTCCCCGTCGCAATCGAAGCGCATCTCACGCAACAGCTGCACCTGCCCCGACGATTCACCCTTGCGCCACAACTTGCCCCGGGAGCGGGACCAGTAGCAGACGCGGCCGGTCGCCAGCGTCTCCTCCAGCGCCTCGCGATTCATCCAGGCCATCATCAGCACCTCGCCGCTGTCGTGCTGTTGGGCGATGGCGGGCAGCAGGCCGTCCTGATTGAAGGGCAGGTGCCGCGACGCCTCCAGCCAGGGCAGGGAACGGTCCCTGGCGTAGCCCTCGAGCTCTTTCCACATAAGCAGACTCCGATATGGTTTCGTGTGTGAAGAAAAGACGGATTGTGTTCTGGGTGTGGCTGATATACTAGACCCCGCCGGCATCAATTTACAGTCACTGAAGGCCCATCATGCGTATTTTTCGTGTAACTTTTCATAATCAGGGGAAAATCTACCAGCTGTTCGCAGAATCCGTGACGCAGGCGGAGCTGTTCGGCTTCGTCGAGCTCAATAAACTGGTTTTCGGAGAGAATACCACCGTCGTGATCGATCCGGGAGAGGAAAAACTCAAGGACGAGTTCAGCGGCGTCACCCGCACCCTGGTGCCCTTGCAGGCGATCATCCGCATCGACGAGGTGGAGAAGCGCGGCCACAGCAAGATCTTCGATATCGACGCCAACGCCAACGTTAGCCCCTTTCCCTCTCCCCTCTTCACCCCGCCGGGAAAGTGACGAGGGGGGGTGTTTGGGTAAAACCACAGAGCACACAGAGAGCACGGAGAAAACGGATGAATAGCTTCCATCCATCGAATTAACGCCCTGTGAACGCTGTGTTTCCTGTGGTGAGTCCATGTCATTAAGTCAAGCCATGGTGGCACACTCCACCGAGGAGTGGCAGTCCTTGAAGGACTGCCACTCCTGAGCCGGGTTCATTTTCAGACTCCCTTGCCGAAGTCTCTTGGCCCCTGCGAATTCTCATTGAGGGCAGGCGTCCCTCGATCTTATGCTATACCCAATCAAATAACTCGGGAATTGGCGTATGGGCAAGATCGTTCGCTTAATCGCAGGAACATTGGTGTGCGCCTCCACACTGGCCGGATGCGGGCAGCGGGAGGGTGAGGATTCGCCAGACGAGGATCCGCCCATGCTCGCCGCCGCCGAGCGCGGCGATTTGAACCAGATTCACCTTCTGCTTGGCGAGCAGGAGGATGTCAACGAAGTGGATCAGTGCCGCTGGAGTCCGCTCATGAAGGCCGCCCTCAATGGTCATGTGGAGGCAGTGATGGCGTTGCTCGATGCCGGCGCCTGGGTCGATCAGGCCGACAAGGGGGGCTATACCGCGCTGTTGCTGGCGGCCTCCAACAACCACGCGGATGTGGCGTCGTTGCTGATCAACGCCGGCGCGGATATCAACCACCAGGAGGACACCAGCGGCTGGAGTTCCCTCATCTGGGCCGCCAAGCGGGGTCATCTGGAGACGGTCAAGGTGCTGCTCGCCCACGGCACCCGCCGAGATCTGATCGGACATGACGGCCTGAACGCCATCGCATGGGCCGAACGCAACGGGCACTCGCAAATCGTCGCGCTGCTATGAGTGTTGAAGGAAATCGCCCAAGGTGAGTCGCGCCAGGACTGCCAGTCCTGGGAGGACTGGCAGTCCTTATATCGAATCCTCTCCCGCGGGGTTACACTATCCTCAAACCCGCCAGGCGAGAACCAGACGGAGAGACCGTATAGTGTACAAGCGACTGAAACAGATCCTCGCCCCCAAGGGCATGGAGAGAACGCCGGAACAGCAGAAAAGGGTGGATGAACAGACCGCTTCCCTCATCCTCTACCACTTCCCCGCCTGTCCCTTTTGCCACATCGTCCGGCGCGAGATGCGGCGACTCTCTCTCGATATCCCGCAACGCAACATCCAGCAGAGCCGGGTCTGGCACAAGGAGCTGTTGCGCGGCGGCGGCAAGGGCCAGGTGCCCTGCCTGCGCATCAAGGACAACAAGGGTGAGCGCTGGATGTACGAATCCGACGCCATCATCAAGTATCTCAGGAAGCGCTTTGGGGGCTAGTGCAGCACCCGCCAAGTGACTAAGAATGATGCGGGGCATAGGGTATTTATTTTTATACAAATAGTGTTATTGATTATTTGGCGGGTGCTGCACTAGTGCCGATGCGGCATCTGTTTGGAGTACAGCCCTGGGGCTGTACGATAGCCCTTCGCGCGCCAAGGCGTATACAGTGTCATTCCGTTAGCGCCACGCCAGGCTTCCGCCCTTGATGCGCCTGACTCTGGAGCGGGCCGGAAATCGTCGGACCGGCATGGGATGCGCCGAATAAAAAGCCTTGTCGCTCGGTCGACGGCACATCCCATGCCGAACCAAAACGGTCGGCGTACCCCAAGAGGTCAAAGCTCCCAGCGCCTGAACCGGCGGCGGCAATAACTCAACAACGAGGCGTAGTCGGCAAAGTATAGATCAAATCCCTCTTCGGCGGGCTGGTCGAATTCGCACCAGTCGTTGCTGTAATCCCGGCAGATCTCCGGTCGATCCTCATAGATGCCGCAGCCGCCCCCCTCTTGCAGATGCTCGCACTTGCCCTCCACCAGCAGGAACCAGCCATCGCTGTCCTTGTAGATCGACACCCCATGATGGGAAACCTGCCACAGCAGCAGGCGAAAATCCGCCTTCGAACGCGGCGTATCGAGATGCTGGGTGATATAGGTGCAGCATTTGGAGTTGGTGCAGCGCGAGCACTTGTTGTCCGGGTCGACCAGGGGCAGGGTTTGGGGCATGGCGGGCTTGGATTGCTTTGGCGAAGGCGCTTTGATCAAGGGCTTTGGGAATGCCCCATTCTATGCCATCGGCCCGCTTCTCTCCACGCCTGAAATCCACCGTTGGCGATTTGATTTTGCGCCGCCAGAAGGACTGCCAGTCCTTCAAGGACTGGCAGTCCTCGGCCTGGAGCATGTTTCAGGGCTGAACTCCGCCTGTCGAATCGCTAGTGCAGCACCCGCCAAGTGACTATGAATAATGCGGGGCATAGGGCATTGATATTTATATAAATAGTGTTATTGCTTATTTGGCGGGTGCTGCACTAGAATGCCATCTTTTGGCTTTTACAGGACCCCGCCATGAACCCAACCGCTACCGATTGCCTGCTGCTCATCGCCCCCGGCTGTCCCCATTGCCCGTCGATGCTGGAAGGGCTGGGCAAGTTGCTGAAGGAGGGGGTGATCGGTCGCCTGGAGGCGGTGAACATCGCCGTTCGTGGGGAGGTCGCGGCGGAGCTGGGGGTGCGATCGGTACCCTGGCTGCGCATCGGCGAGTTCGAGTTCGAAGGGCTGATGAATCTGAGCGAGCTTCGCGACTGGGCGGGCACGGCGGCGGGCGATCAGGGTTGGCCGGCCTATTTCGCCCATCTGCTGGAGCATCGTCGCCTCGATCGGGCGATCAGCCTGATTCGCCAGCAGCCGCAACGGGCCAAGGCGCTGGTAACGCCCCTCGCCACCCTGGAGACGCCGATGGCGGTGCGCATCGGCATCGGCGCGGTGATCGAGGAGCTGGAGGGGAGTGGCGCGCTACACCATGCGCTGGAGCCGCTTATCGCCCAGACCCGCGCCGCCGAGCCCCAGATCCGCGCCGACGCCGCCCATTATCTCGCCTTCGTCCATCACCCCGATGCCCTGGCGGCGATCAAGCGCTGCCTGGCGGATGACGATGCCGAGGTAAGGGAGATCGCCGCCGAATCCCTGGAGCATCTCTCCAGCCATGGCTGAACCCCAGCAGCTCCCCATTGAGGCGATTCGCGGCGACTTCGGGCGCGCCTTCGCCGCCGGCAACGTACTCGTTGAGGCTCCTACAGGCAGCGGCAAGTCGACCCGCCTGCCGATCTGGTGCGGCGAGCAGGGGCGGGTGCTGGTGATCGAACCGCGTCGCCTCGCCTGCCGCGCCCTGGCCGGCCACGTAGCCGAACTGATGGGCGGCGAAGCGGGGGGCGAGGTGGGATTCGCGGTGCGCTTCGAACCCTGTTATGGCGACGAGACCCGTATCCTCTTCGCCACCCCCGGCATCGCCCTCAACCTGCTCGCCGGGCAGGGCGGGGCGGACTCCCCGTGGCGCGGACTCGCTGGCGTCACCAGCGTCATGCTCGACGAGTTTCATGAACGGCGCTGGGATACGGATCTGCTCGCGGCGCTGTTGATGAGGCGCGACGATCTGCGCCTGGTGGTCACCTCCGCCACCGTCGACGGCGCACGCCTGGCCGGCTACTTTCAGGCCCAACGGCTCGAATCCGGCGGACGGCTGCACCCGGTGGAGATCGCCTATGCCGGCCTGGAGGGTGCGCCCAGCACCCGAGATCTCGACGAAAAGGCCGCCCAGGCGGTCATTCGCGCCATCGACGAGGGGGAGGCTGGGGACATCCTGGTCTTCCTGCCCGGCAAGGGCGAGATTGAGGCCCTCTACCAGCGCCTTTACAGCAAGCTTCGGGTCGAGGTGGTCCCCCTCCACGCCGGCAGCGATCCGCAACTGCAACGCCGCGCCCTGCGCGCCGGTGACGGCCAGAAGGTGATTCTTGCCACCAACGTCGCCGAGACCTCCCTCACCATTCCCGGCGTGCGCCTGGTGATCGACTCCGGCCTGGAACGTCGCACCCATCACCGCAATGGGCGCAGCGTGCTGGGTTTGCACCCCATCTCCCGCGCCGCCGCCGATCAGCGCGCGGGACGCGCCGGTCGGCTCGGGCCGGGGCGCGCGTTGAGGCTATGGGGAAGGCGCGCGCCACTGGAGGCCCACACCCCGCCAGAGGTGCTGCGCGAAGAGCTCACCGACCTGATGCTGGCCGCCGCGGCCGCCGGCGCCGCCGCCGATCGCCTCGTTTTTCCCGATCCTCTGCCGGAGCACGCCATCCTGCGCGCCACCCAGCGTCTTCGCGGCATGCGGGCGATCGATGAGAACGGCCTGCTCAGTGAGCACGGCGCGCGCATCGCCCCTTTGCCCCTCGACCCCATCTTCGCCCATCTCATCACCGCCATGGCCGACGACGCCAGTCGCGCCGTGATGGTCGACCTGGCCGCCGCCCTCTCCGCCGGACGCCCGCTGCTGCGCCCCTTTCACGACGAAGCGGCCCATCGCGCCCTCAAGGAGTGGCAACCCCTGGCCTGCGATGTCGCCACCGTGATCAAGGTACTGCGCGAGACGCCCCCCGCCGAGATTCCCATCGACCCGGCCACCCGCAAGGAGGCGCGCCGTATTGCCCGCCATACCCGCATCGCCCTGGGTCTGCCGGAGAGTCTCGATGGCCCGTCCTTTGATCGGGATAAGCTGCTGGAACGGATCGCCCGCGCCGCTCCCGAGCTGCTCTTCGTGCGCCGCGCCAAGCGGCGCGAGGCGCTGGGCAACGGCAGCGACGAGGTCACGGTAGGGCGCGAAAGCCGCTTCGCCGAGGATGTCGAGGCGGCGCTGGTCCTCGATCAGCACAGCCTGCCCGGTCGCGGTACCCGCCAGACCCTCAGCTTCGCCACCTGCATGGCCCCGGTCTCCCTCAAGCTGCTGGATCAGCTCGACCTGGGCGAGATCGAGCTGGGCGAGATCCAGTGGTCCGGCGAGCAGGGCGAGCTGCGGGTGGGCATGCAACGCCACTACGCCGGGCGCAAGGTTAGCGAAATCTTCACCCAACCCAGCGGCGATGTCGCGCGCCGGGCCATCGTCCGCCTGATTCTCGCTAACCGAATGCTGAAAGGTTGCGGCGAATCGATCCGCGAGGATATCGCCGCCTGGAACCTCTATCTAAGGTTGGGGATGGGCGAAGGGGAGGTCACCGAGCCGGAAAGCTGGCTGGAGCAACGCCTCCAGCAACTTGGCGTCGAAAGCGGTGAAGACATGCTCCTCATCGAGGCCAGCGATCTCGCCTTTTTTGGCATTCCCAGCTGGGAGAGGGCCGAATTCGACGAACGCCACCCCCGCAAACTCCACCTGCAAAACCTGCCCCTCGCCGTCCATTACGATCCCGGCCCCAGAAAGATTACCCTCGAACGCCTCGGCGGCATCCGCAAGGACCCGCCCAAGGGCTGGGAGATCCCCGCCTGGAGCGGCTGGAAGGTCTACTTTCAGGATGCCAGTCGGGTGATCAAGGTACGATGATCTCTTGCCCCGCGGCCGCTTCTCGCCATTGGTCGCCGATCAGCAGCTGAATCGGTCGATAGTCGATCTTGTAGCTCATCTTGCGACAGCCATCCACCCAGTAGCCCAGATAGAGCCAGGGCATGCCGAAGCGGCGGGTTTCGGCGATCTGATTGAGGATGCAGTAGCCGCCGGGGCTGTAGTCCTGGTATTCGGGGTCGAAGAAGGTGTAGACGGAGGAAAGGGCGCCGTGGGTGAAGTCGGTGACCGCGACCGCGACCAGTTTGCGTTTGTCATGGAGGCAGAGGAACATGGTCTCGGACCAGCCGCCGATGAGAAAGCGGCTGAAATCGTCGGGATCGGGGTTGGCCATCTCCCCGTCGGCGTGACGGGAGTCGAGGTAGCGACGATAGAGGTCGAAGTATTCGTCGGTATAGCGGGCGCTGGCCCAGGATAGGGTGAAGAGATCCCGGTTCTTCTTCAGCAGCCGGCGGTGGCGACGACGCGGGGCGAAGCGGTTGACGGGGAGGCGTACCGGCACGCACTCCTGGCATGGGCCGCAATCGGGGCGATAGATCTCGTTGCCGCTGCGGCGAAAGCCCGATGCCTGGAGGCTGGTGTAGAGGGCGTTGTCCTTGGGCTGACGGGGATCGACGAAGAGGGTGCGGGCGGCGCGGCCTTCCAGATAGCTGCATTCGTGCCAGTCGCTGCGGAACAGGCGAACGCTGAGGGGCGGGGCCGGGGCGGGTGTCTCTGATGAAGTCAACGCGCGACTCGGGAGGCGTTGGGATACCGCGGCGCGCGCGTGGCGGGCGCCGCGGGCGACGGCATCAGCCGCGCTGTTTTTCGCGGATCTCGTCGAGGGTCTTGCAGTCGATGCAGAGGGTCGCGGTGGGGCGGGCCTCCAGACGACGCAGGCCGATCTCGACGCCGCAGGATTCGCAGAAACCGTATTCGCCGTCATCGATCTTGTCGAGGGTCTTGTCGATCTTGCGAATCAGCTTGCGCTCCCGGTCGCGGGTGCGCAGCTCCAGGCTGAACTCCGACTCCTGGGTGGCGCGATCGGTGGGGTCCGGAAAGTTGGCGGCTTCGTCCTGCATATGATGCACGGTGCGGTCCACCTCTTCCATCAGGTCCCGTTTCCAGGCGTTGAGGATGGCGCGGAAGTGGGCTTCCTGGGCCTCGCTCATGTATTCTTCCCCATCCTTGGGCTGGTAGGGTTCAAAGTCGAACGGATCGATCTTTTTTTCCTCCGTTCCGACATTGTTCTCAGCGGTCATGCACTCGACTCCCAGAGTTGGTTTCGGTAAAGCGCGGTATCTATACCAGAAAGGCCGGAGAGGGGCAAGAAAAAGCGCGCCATTGCGTTAGCTATTTCAGGGTTATGAGGCCTGCAAGGGATTGCGGGTTCGAAGCCTGTTCCGGGGCCCCTTTGATATTTGCCATGTGATTTTCGCCGCCGGTACATGTAGAATCCCAACTCTTTTCCCCAAGCCCCTTTTGCACCAGTTCGGGGCGTGAATATTTGCTGGAGGGCCGGGATTGACTCCCATTCCGTCAAGGACAAGCCATGCTTGAGGTTTGCGATCTGGAGTGCATCCGGGGCGATCGCAGGCTGTTTCATGGCCTCGCCTTTAGCATCGGCGAGGGCGAGTTGCTGCATCTGCATGGCCACAACGGCAGCGGCAAGACCACCCTGCTGCGTACCCTGTGCGGGCTGATCCTCCCCAGCGGCGGCGAGGTGCGCTGGAATGGCGAGGATATTCGCGGCCTGCGCGAAGAGTATGCCGGCCAGCTGACCTATATCGGCCATAAGCGGGCGATCAAGGATGACCTCAACGGCGTCGAGAATCTGCGCGTGGCTTGTACCCTGGATGGGGTGGAGACGACGGACGAGCAACTCTGGAATGCCCTGGATCGGCTCGGCCTGCGCGGTTTCGAGGACCTGCCCACAAAAGTGCTCTCCCAGGGCCAGAAACGGCGGGTGGGTCTGGCCCGCCTGCTGCTCAATAGAGCCCAGTTATGGGTCCTGGACGAACCCTTCAACGCGCTGGACAAGGCGGCGGTGGGGCTGCTGCAAGGGGTGATTCGCGAGCATGTAGCCAAAGGCGGCATGGTGATCCTGACCACCCATCAGGAGGTGAGTCTGACCCAGGGCGAGGTGCGCAACCTGCAACTGGGGGTGGGGGAGAAGGGCCATGTTTGAGACCTTTCGCACCATATTGAAGCGCGATCTGACCCTGGCGATGCGTCGTCGCACCGACCTGATGACCACCCTGTTCTTCTTCGTCATCGTCGTCAGCCTGTTCCCCTTGGGCATAGGCCCGGAGATGAACACCCTGCGCCTGATCGCCCCCGGGGTGGTGTGGGTGGCGGCGCTGCTCGCCTCCATGTTGGCCCTGGAGCGACTGTTCGCCGCCGACCATGCCGACGGCACCCTGGAACAGATGCTGCTCACCCCGCAGCCGCTGGCGCTGCTGGTGTTCGCCAAGATCTTCGCCCACTGGTTGGTGAGCGGAGTCCCGCTGGTGTTGATGGCGCCCCTGCTTGGCCTGCAATATGATCTTTCTTCGGAGGGTTTGCAGGTGCTGCTGATTAGCTTATTGTTGGGAACCCCGACCCTGAGTCTGATCGGCGCCATCGGCGCGGCCCTTACCCTGGGGCTGCGCGGCGGCGGGGTGCTGGTGTCGCTGCTGGTATTGCCGCTGACCATCCCGGTGCTGATCTTCGGCGCCGGTTCGGTGGAGGCGACGGTCTCCGGGCTGGGCGGTGATGGACACCTCTACATGCTGGGGGCGCTGCTGGTGATGTCGCTGGTGCTGGCCCCGGTGGCCTCGGCGGCGGCGCTGCGGATCTCCAATGAGTGAGCTCGGCATGGCCAGCACATTGACCTGGCCGCGAAGCGCGCGGCTCGGCGCGCGAGTGAGTGCGCGGGCGCGTCAAGCCGCGCGCTCCGCCTGCTTGCTCGGTTTTTCAGCCTTCGGGGGTTGGGACATGCGGTTCCAAGGCGAAACCCCGGGCGATTGTTATCAAGACTTTTCAGATTTCTTCCTATGAACAACTCCCGATTCATCAACTGGTTCAAGTTCTCCTCGCCGGCCGCCTTCTATCCGCTGGCCGGCAAGATCTGGCTGTGGTCGACGGTGATCACGGCGGTGCTGATGGCGGTCGGCCTCTATCTGAGCTTCTTCGTCGCCCCCACCGACTACAAGCAGGGCGAGGGCTATCGCATCATCTTCATCCATGTGCCGGCGGCGTGGATGTCCATGTTCATCTACGTCATCATGGCGGGGTGGGCGGCGGTTGGATTGGTCTTCAATACCCGTCTGTCGTCGATGATGGCCAGCGCGCTGGCCCCCACCGGCGCGCTGATGGCCTTCATCGCGCTGTGGACCGGGGCGTTCTGGGGCAAGCCGATGTGGGGGACCTGGTGGGTGTGGGATGCGCGCCTGACTTCGGAACTAATTCTCTTTTTTCTGTACTTAGGATTCATTGCCCTGCAATCTTCCATCGATGACCCGCGCCGCGCCGACCGCGCCGGCGCGATTCTGGCGATCGTCGGGGTGGTGAACATCCCGATCATCTACTACTCGGTGCAGTGGTGGAATACCCTGCATCAGGGGGCGACGATCAAGATGGGCGGCGAGTCGAGCATGGAGGCGACCATGCTCTACACCATGCTGCTGATGACCGTCGCCTTCTGGGCCTACTCCATCGCGACGGCGATGTCGCGGGTGCGCAGCATCATCCTGGAGCGGGAAAAGGACACCACTTGGGTGCAGGAGATGGTAAGGGAGGGCAAGGCATGAAGGAGTTTTTCCACATGGGCGGTTACGCCCTCTATGTATGGGGCTCTTTCGGGGCGACGGCGATATTGATGATCGCCGAACCCCTGTTGCTGGCCGGGCGCAGGCGCGCCGCGCTGGCTCGGGTGCGCCGCTTGATGCGCATGCGCGACAACCAACAGCAGTCCTCGGAGTAGCAGGCGATGAAGGCAAGACACAAGCGAATGGGTTTTCTGGCGGTGGGCGTGGCCGCCCTGGGTGTGGCGACCTGGTTGGTGGTCAACGCCCTTGGCAGTAACCTCTCCTATTTCTTCTCTCCCACCGAGGTGGCCGAGGCCAAGGCCCCCAAGGATCACCTCTTTCGCCTCGGCGGGCTGGTCAAGGAGGGCTCCCTGGAGCGGGGCCAGGAGCTGACGGTGCGCTTCGTGGTCACCGATAACGCCAACGAGGTGAACGTCGCCTATACCGGCATCCTGCCCGACCTCTTCGACGAGGGCCAGGGGGTGATCGCCCAGGGCCGAATGGGGCCGGACGGCGTATTCGTGGCCGAAGAGGTGCTGGCTAAACACGACGAAAACTACATGCCGCCGGAGGTGCAGGACGCCCTCGCCAAGTCTCACGCCGAAGGGGTGGCGGGCATGGCCGAGAAGGAGCTGGCGGCGACCGAGCAGGGTGGCCTGGGCGCGGGAGAGCAGCTCCAATGATCCCTGAACTCGGCCATATGGCGCTGATTCTGGCGCTGGTGCTCGCCGTGATTCAGGCGATCCTGCCCACCTGGGGGGCGCACAAGGGCATCGCCTCATGGGTCGCGATGGCCAAACCGATCGCTCAGGCGCAATTGCTGATGATGCTGGTGGCCTACGCCTGCCTCACCTGGGCCTTCCTGGCCAATGACTTCTCGGTGTTGTACGTCGCCTCCAACTCCAACACCAAATTACCGACCCTCTATCAGGTCTCCGCCGTGTGGGGCGCCCACGAGGGCTCCCTGCTGTTGTGGGGGCTCACCCTGTCGATCTGGACCGCGGCGGTGGCCTGGTTCAGCCGCAGCGTGCCCGAGCGGGTCACGGCGCGGGTGATCGGCGTCATGGGCATGATCAGCGTCGGCTTTCTGATGTTCATGCTGTTTACCTCCAACCCCTTCGAGCGGCTGCTTGATCCGCCGCTTCAGGGACGTGATCTCAACCCGTTGTTGCAGGATCCGGGGCTGGCGATCCATCCGCCGCTCTTGTACATGGGCTATGTGGGTTTTTCCGTCGCCTTCGCCTTCGCCATCGCGGCGATGCTCGGCGGGCGCCTGGATGCCGCCTGGGCGCGCTGGTCGCGCCCCTGGGTCAACGTCGCCTGGGCCTTCCTTACCCTGGGCATCATGCTTGGCTCCTGGTGGGCCTACTATGAGCTGGGCTGGGGCGGCTGGTGGTTCTGGGATCCGGTGGAAAACGCCTCGTTCATGCCCTGGCTGGTGGGTACCGCGTTGATGCACTCGCTGGCGGTGACCGAGAAGCGGGGCGCGTTCAAGGCGTGGACGGTACTGCTGGCGATCTTCGCCTTCTCCCTCAGCCTGCTCGGCACCTTCCTGGTGCGCTCCGGGGTGCTCACCTCGGTCCACGCCTTCGCCACCGACCCGGAGCGAGGCGTCTTCATCCTGATGTTCCTCGGCGCGGTGATCGGCGGCTCGCTGCTGCTCTACTCCTGGCGGGCGGCGCAGATCCGCTCCAGTGTCAGCTTCAACATGGTGTCGCGAGAGAGCGGCCTGCTGATGAACAACGTGGTGCTGGTGGTGGTGACCGCCAGCGTGCTGCTCGGCACCCTCTACCCCCTCTTTCTCGATGCCCTGGGGCTGGGCAAGATCTCGGTCGGCCCGCCCTATTTCAATGCCGTCTTCATCCCCCTGACCATCCCCTTGGCGGTGATGGTGGGGATCGGCGCGCTGACGCGCTGGAAGCAGGATAGCGCCGAGCGGTTGATGCGGAAGTTGCGGATCCCGTTGATCGCCAGTCTGGTGGTCGGCATCCTGCTGCCGGTGGTATTCGCGCCGAAGTTCCACTGGCTGGCGGCGCTGGGCATGGTGCTGGCGCTGTGGGTCACCTTTACCACCCTGGTATGGATCAAGGATCAGGGGGGCAGGGACGGCCTGGCCAGGGCATTGGGCAAAACCAGCCGCGGCGGCTGGGGCATGGTCTTCGGCCACCTCGGCGTTGCCGTGTTTATCGTTGGCGTCACCCTCACCTCCATCTACAGCACCGAAAAGGACCTGCGCATGGAGCCGGGCCAGTCCTATAATCTGGGCGGCTACGACTTCCAGTTCAACGGCGTTGAGCCGGTGATGGGCCCCAATTATCGCGCCGATCGGGGCGAGGTAGTGGTGACCCTGGAGGGCGAACGGATCGCCACCCTGCACCCCGAGAAACGCAACTACTTCGCCTCCCAGATGCCCATGACCGAGGCGGGTATCGATGCCGGCATCACCCGCGACCTCTTCGTCGCCTTGGGTGAGGCGTTGGGTACGGGAGGGGCCTGGAGCGTACGGGTGTATCACAAGCCGTTCGTGCGCTGGATCTGGCTGGGCGGCCTGCTGATGGCGCTGGGCGGTCTGCTGGCGGCCAGCGATGGGCGTTACTACCGTCTTGGCAGAAAGCGCGTAGAGGTTTCATGAGAATTAGACAGGATTAACAGGATTTTCAGGATTGACATGATGAAGGTTCATGTTCTCTTGAAGCCACTTGATCCGTTAACGAAGTCACTGAACGCTTCGTAAGCTCGGGAAAAGGTGGTGACGAGGTCACCTCGGGCTTCCAGCTCAGGAGAGAAGATTGAAGTGTTTCTAAAAGCAGCACGTTTGTTTTTGATTGCCTCGCTTCTCTCTTTGGCAGGCTGCGCCGGAACCATTATCGGCACCACCGTTGACGTGGCGATCGAGGTGGTAAAGATCCCGTTCAAGGTGGGCGGCGCGGTGGTCGATGTGATGACCGACGATGACGAGGATGAAGACGAGGATTAAGCGACTCCGATCGGCGGAGCGAGGCTTGACGCGCGAGGGTGAACACAGTGGCGCGTCGAGCCGCGCGCTCCTCGGGTCGAACGGATTGACTAAGAGTAAATAACAACATGACGGAATCGAACGAATCGGCGACTGACAAGCCGGAGCAGCCGGCTGAACAGCCTGGCGGCGGCTCCATCGCCCGCTGGGCGCCGCTGGGGATCTTCCTGGTGCTGGTGGTCTTCCTCGGCATCGGCCTGACCTTGGATCCGCGCGAGGTGCCTTCGCCTTTCATCGGCAAGCCCGCGCCAGAGTTTCTGTTGCCGCGCCTGCACGATCCCGACCAGACCATCTCCGCCGCCGACATGCAGGGCAAGGTCTGGCTGCTCAATGTCTGGGCCTCCTGGTGCGTCTCCTGTCGCGCCGAGCACGAGGTGATCAGCAAACTCGGGCGCATGGACCTGGTGGATATCGTCGGCCTCAACTACAAGGACGAACGGGCGGACGCGGTGCAGTGGTTGCGGCGCTTCGGCGACCCCTATCTGACCTCGGCCACCGATCTGGACGGGCGCGTCGGTATCGACTGGGGGGTCTACGGGGTGCCGGAGACCTTCGTCATCGACAAGAAGGGCATAGTCCGCCACAAGCATATCGGCCCGGTCACCGATGAATCCCTGGAAACCACCCTGATCCCGCTTATCCGGGAACTCAAGGAGGAGTCGTGATGAAGCCCATGCGACTGTTGGTCACGCTACTGCTGGTGCTGCTGGCGGCAAGCGCCCTGGCACGGGTGGAGACCTACGTCTTCGACACCCCCGAACAGGAGGCGCGTTACAAATCCCTGATCGAGGAGCTGCGCTGCCTGGTCTGTCAGAATCAGAACATCGCCGATTCCAATGCCGAGCTGGCCCTGGACCTGCGTCAGCAGACCTATGAGATGATCGTCGCCGGCGACAGTGACGAGCAGATCTATACCTACATGGTGGAGCGCTACGGCGATTTCGTGCTCTACCAGCCGCCGGTGCGCGGCTCCACCCTGCTGTTGTGGTTTGGCCCTTTCGTCATCCTGGTTATCGGCATCGCGATACTGGTGATGGTGATTCGCCAGCGCAACCGGGAGGCGGCGAAAACCATGGCGGAAACCGACCACCAACGCGCCGCGGAGCTGTTGCGGCAGGATGATAATCAATGATGATGTTCTGGATCTTGAGCGCGGTGCTGATCGCCGTGGTACTGGCGATACTCGCCCCCTCCCTGTTGTTTTCGCGCGTGGCCGCCGATCAGGATCGCGACCGCCAGAACGTACTGATCGCCCGCGAGCGCATCGACGAGCTGGCCGCCGAACGTGACGAAGGGGTGCTGTCGGAGGCGGAGTTCGAGCAGGCCAAGCGCGAGGTGGAGTCGGCGCTGCTGATCGACGTGGATCAGCGGGACGATGGCGAGGGAGAGAAGGTCAGTGGCATGGGCAAGGGCGCCTTTGCGGCGGTGGCGGTGCTGCTGCCGCTGGTCGGGGCCTTGCTCTACCTCCAGCTGGGGGAGCCGGAGCTGGCCGACTCGGCCAGCATGAACGCCCAGCGCGCCGAACCCGGACATCAGGCCGGTCAACCGGGCACCGTTGAGGAGATGGTCAAGCGGCTCACCGATCGTCTCAAGGAGAACCCCCAGGACGTGGACGGCTGGTTTATGCTGGGACGTACCATGATGGTGCTGGAAGAGTATGGCAAGGCGGCCACCGCCTTCGAGGCTACCTATCGTCTTGCGGGGGAAGAGCCGGCGGTGATGCTGGCGCTGGCCGATGCCCTGGCCATGGCCAATGGCGGCGACATGCGGGATGGCCGGGTCAAGGAGCTGGTGCATAAGGCGCTGGCGGTGGAGCCTGGCAATACCACCGGCCTGTGGCTGGCCGGCCTGATCGCCGAGGGCGAAGGGAACCTGGCACAGGCGCTGGAATACTGGCGCACCCTGCGGCCGCTGGTGGCGGATGACGCCGCCGGCCTCGCCGAGGTGGACAAGCTGATCGCCCGTGCGCAAGGCCAGGCCGGGGCAGGCGTCGGCGATAATGCGACCGCTGCCCAGGCCGAGCCCTCCCAACCCGTCGTCGCCGCCGGGGACGAGGCGATCACCGTGCGCGTCGTCCTCGACGCCGCCCTCTCGCCCCAGGTCAGCGACGGCGACACGGTCTACATCTACGCCCGCGCGGCGGAAGGCCCCCGCTTCCCCCTCGCCGCCTCCCGCCACCGGGTCAGCGACCTGCCGCTGGAGATCACCCTCAGCGACGCCAACGCCGTGATGCCGATGGGCAAACTCTCCGGCTTCACGGAAGTCCTGGTCGGCGCGCGGGTCACCAAAAGCGGCGACGCCATGGCCAAGGCCGGCGACCTGCGCGGCGAAGTCTCCCCGGTTCAGGTTGGCCAGGACGAGGCGGTAGAGATCGTCATAGATTCCGTGGTGCCCTGACGACCGCGAGTGTGTCATCAAGCCCGCAAAATCTCTCACAAAGGCACGGAGTACACGGAGAACTCCTCCTCCGTGATCTCCGTGCCTCAGTGAGAGATCTTATGAAAACTTTGGCGCGGCTGTGCTAGTGCGGCACCCGCCAAGTGATCATGAATAATGCGGGGAATAGGGTATTGATTTTTATATAAATAGTGTTGTTGCTTATTTGGCGGGTGCTGCACTAGCACCCCTCTCCCACCACCAACTTGCCCCGTTTCTTGGGGGTTTGTTCCGGTGGGGCCTGTTCAGGCCCCAGCCCCAATCCCAGCCCGAGACCCAGTCCCGCGTTCCCGGAAGGTGTTGATTCCGGGGGCGGGGATTGGGGGTCTGGCCCTAGACCCAGACCAAGTCCCAGGGCATCAGAGGCCTTGTTGGGGCTTGCTGGCGTCAGCGGCGGGATGAATCCGCCAGTGGTCGCGGCGGCTGGCGTTGGCGATCGGGTGGGCAGACCCGCGTCGGCTCGATACTCCCCTTCGAAGAAACAATGGGCGGCGGTTCGCCGGCGTTTTTCCTTTTCTTCAATGCCCTCAGCGGGGGCTTGCAGGTGCTCCCGCCAGGCTTTCCAACCCCCTTGCAGGACGACGCTGTCCTTTCCGGCCAGGTGCAGCAGCACGCTGGCACGGGCCGCCAGGTCGCCGTACTCGTCGTAGAGGATGAGTTGGCGTTGCGTCTGATCGGCGGGTGACTCCAATAGATCGGTGATGGCGAGGTTGCGTGCCGATTCGATGCGTTCCGTGGCGTACTCCTCGGCAGGGCGCAGATCGACCAGGGTAAAGTCGCCCTGATCCGCGATCAGGCGTTGGGCGAGCTCGGCCGGGGTGATGCGGCCCGGCTCGGCCTGGATCTGCCGCGCCGCCTCGGCGAGGCGTTGGCGGTTGTTCTCCGGGGCCTTGTCGCACCCGTAGAGCGGCAGCAGGATGATGGCGGATAACAGGAGTCTGGCTCGAATAGGCATGGGGACCCTCACTGGAGTTTTTGCAGAAGCGTTGGGTCGAAGGGGAGCGGGTAGTCGTTCCAGCTGCTGAGCTGGCCCAGTTCGACGGTTAGCCAGCGCAGCAGCAGGCCGCCGGCGAGGACCAGCAGCGGGGCGATGAAGTGGAGCGGGATCTCGCGGCGGCGGCCCATGATCTCCAGGATCAGCGGCAACAGGATCCCGATCCCCACCAGCCAGCCCCAGAAGAGCTCCGCGTATTCGCCGTGGAGGATGCGATCCAGCGCCTCCAGCTGGGGTTGCGCGCCGTTGGCCAGTCCCAGCACCAGCAGCAGGATCAGCAGCAGTTCGAGGCTGAGCAGGCCGATGTCGATGTCGCCGAATAGTCGCCGTTCGCGGTGATCGCGGGCGGCGAGGACCGTGATCGCGGCGGCGGCGGAGAGGCCGGAGACCAGAAACAGCGGGCCGAGGATGGCACTGTTCCAGAAGGGGCGGGCGCTGAAGCCGCTGAGCAGGATACCGGTGTAGATGCCCAGCGCGGCGGCGAAGGGGATGGTCCAGCCGGCGATGCTCAGGCGATGGCGCTCGCTGAAGTCGAGGATCGCCGGGACCAGCGGCAGCGGTGTCAGATAACCGGCCAGCTTCGGATAGCCCTGACGCAGGGTGGAGAGGAGTTGCAGGATACTGATCGGGTAGATCACCACCAGGATCCACGCCCCCCAGGACATCGGCGAGGTCGGTTGCAGGCTGGTGTAAAATCGCCACACGTAGAGCTTGTGCTCCAGATCGAGGAACAGGGTGGTCATGCCGATGGAGAGCATGATCGGCGCCCACAGCGCCAGCCGGTGGGCGGCGAAGGGGGCCTGCCCCTCCTTGCGTGTCAGCAGCGCCCAGGCCGCGAGCAGCATCATGCCGGCGGTCAGCCCGCCGAAGAAGAGGTAGACCGGGATCTCCCAGCTCCAGATCCCCAGCGACGGATCGACCTTGGGGTGGTAGCGGGCGGTGGTGAGGAGTTCTTCGATCATTGTTTTAGACAGGATTTACAGGATTTACAGGATTGCCGGGAAGGGTTGGCGGTCTGACGCAAATCGAAAAATAGACAGGATGGACGGGGTTGCTGGCAAACGCTGTGGGAGCGGTTTGCAACCGCGAACGCCGAGTCTGAACCGTGCCGCCTTGTCGCGGATTCTGGCTGCTGTGTCCGGTTGAAAAGAAAGAAAATGGGACAGGATGGACGAGATTTGTAGGATGGACGAGATTGTTGGGGGAGCGGCTGACGGGGACGATCTCTAGTCGCGCAACGGTGGAGGCCAGCCCCCTCACCCCAACCCCTCTCCCCCAGGGGCGAGGGGCTTTGTTGGAAGCTTGTCGGGCGGGTGGTGGAGTCGAATCTTCCATTCACCATCTCGTCAATCCTGAAAATCCTGTTAATCCTGTCGATTCTTCTCTTCATGTCAGGTAGTAAACGTTAGGCCTATTGCCCGTGCCAGAAAGCAGGGTCTTGTAGTCCCTTTTACCCAGCAATTCGGCGACGCGGCTGCTGGCCTGGTCGAGGTCGCCGAAGTGCATGCAGTGGGTGGGGCAGGTGGCGACGCAGGCAGGGTCGAGGCCCTTGGCGACGCGGTGGTGGCAGAAGGTGCACTTGTCGATGTAGCCCTCCGGGGTGATGTAGCGGGCGTCGTAGGGGCAGGCGGCGATGCACGCCTTGCAACCGGTGCAGCGGTCGGCGTCGACCAGCACGATGTTACTGCCCTGCCAGTGGTGACTGGCGCCGGTGGGGCAGCACAGCACGCAGGTGGCGTGGGAGCAGTGGTTGCAGCGTTCGGAACGGAACTCGGTGGTGAGGTCGGGATAGCGGCCCCGGGTCTGCTCCACCACCCAGTCGCGATTGAGGCCCGTCGGGGTCCTGTTCTCGCTCTTGCAGGCGACCACGCAGTCGCCGCAGCCGATGCACAGGCGGGTGTCGATAACCATGGCGTAGTGACTCATCGTGTAATGCTCCTTACGCCTTTTCCAGGGTGACGAAGGTCGCCCGCATGCCGGTGCTGCCGGTGATGGGGTCGATCTTGATATTGTCCATCATCTCGCCGTCGTCGCCGCCGACGCCGTCGGTCAGGCGCAGCCCCCCCGCCTTGTGGCCGAAGCCGTGGGCGAGGAACAGGTCGCGGGGCGAGACCCGCTCGGTGACCCGTACCCGGATCGGATTGCCGCGTACACCGACGCGGTTTTTCATGCGCGCATAGTCGCCGCTCTTGAGACCGTGATCGGCGGCGGTGATGGGATGCAGCCACAGATGGTTCTCGGGCATCAGTTCGAACAGCACCGGATTGTTGGTGGTGCGGCCGAAGGTGTGGGCCGGGGCGCGGCCATAGAGCATGCGATAATACCCCTCCCCGGGCTGTTGCGGCGGGGTGTAGCGGGGCAGGGGATCGTAGCCGTAGTCGGCGAGCAGCTGGGAGTAGAGCTCCACCTTGCCGCTGGCGGTGCGAAAGCTCGGCGGGTCGTCGGCGCTGAAATAGAGGCCGGTCTTGCGCGGAAAGGTCTTGACGCCGATACGCTCCATCTCCTCCAGGGAGCTGCCCACCTGTTGCAATTGCCAGTCGAGAACCTCCGTGTAGTCTTGCCAGGGGAAGTACTCCCCCAGCCCCAGGCGTTCCGCCAACTGCTTGGCCATCCACCACGCCGGTTTGCTCTGATGAAGGGGTTCGAAGGCGGGCTGGCGCAGCGCCAGCGAGGGTTCTCGTTCCGGCGAGTTGCGCAGGTCGTCGTGGCGCTCCAGATAACTGCATTCGGGCAGGATCACGTCGGCGTAGCCGGTCACCTCCATCGGCAGGGTATCCACCACCACCATCAGCTCCAGGTCGTCGGCGGCCCGGTTCAGCTTGTCGGCGATGCCCGGGATGGTCATGGGCAGATTGGTGGCGTAGACGAACAGCCCCTTGACCTGGGCCTGGTCGCCGATGCACGCCTCGATCACCTTGTGGCTGATCCCCTTGGGGGCCAGCGGGTGGTCGGCCTGGATCGCCGCCTTCCAGTCGCTGGCCGGTTTGGCGGGCTTGGGGGCGGGGTAGGCGGGCAGCTCCACCTTTTCCGGACGATAGAAGCCCCCTTGTTGCCCCCAGTTGCCGAGCAGGGCGTTGACGATGGCGATGGCCCGCTCGCGTTGGGTGTCGTCCCCATACCAGGTGGTGTGGCGACCGGGGTGGACCAGGCTTGCCGGTGCGTGGCGGCCCAGCTCGTGGGCGGTAGCGCGAATCCGTTCTGGTTCCAGCCCCGTCTCCAGCCAGGCCCACTCCGGGTTGAAGGACTGGACGTGCTCCCGCAGTTGTTCGAAGCCGAGGGTGTGTTGCTCGACGAAGCGGTGGTCGTAGAGGTCTTCGTTGATGAGGACGTGCATCCACGCCAACAGCAGGGCGATGTCCGTGCCGGGGCCGATCGGCAGCCAGTATCGCGACTTGCCGGCGGCCACCGAAAAGCGGGGGTCGACGGTGATCAGGGTGGCGTCGCGGGCGATCGCCTCGCTCAGGGTCTGGACCTGGCCGTTGTGCAGGTTCTCGCCGATGTGGGAGCCGATCAGGGCGATGCAGCGGGCGTTGGCCATGTCGGTGCGATCCGGCGAACCCACATCCTCCCCATAGGTCAGCGCAAAAGCGACCTGACGCGGCCCGCGACACTGGGCGTAGGAGGGCTGGGCGAAGATATGCGAACCGAAGGCGTTGAGCAGGCGCTTGAACTGGCCGCCGCCGGAGCCGTGGGAGAGCAGCGCCAGGCGGTCGCGACCGTGGCGTTCGCCGATCTGCTCCATGCGTTCGGCGATGAACGACAAGGCCTCCTCCCAGGAGACCGGCTTGAAGCGCTGCCTGCCCTTCTCTTCCACCCGCAGCATCGGCTGGCGTAGGCGATCCCGATCGGCATAGGCCCCTAGGCCGCCGCTACCCCGAGTACACAGGCGCCCGCCGCTGTGCAGATCCTCCGCGTTGCCGGTGATCTTCCAGGGTTCGCCGTTCTCCGCATGGACCCAGCCGGCGCACTTCCAGAAGCAGATCTCGCACACCGTCGGCGTGACGGTCACCTCGCCGCTGCCCGGCAGCGGGCGACTCTGACAACCGGAGAGCAGCCCGCCGCCGGCGACGCCGAGGGCGGCCAGTCCGGGGAGTTTGATGAAGTCGCGACGTTTCATGCCATATTCTTCAGTTAAGCCACATCAGTTAAGCCACGGAGGCACAGCGATCACGGAGAAGAGAGGGTGCGCTTTTCCCCAGGATTACAATCGTGGTTCCCCGTCTTCCGCGAAGTTTACTACCTGATTAAGGAAGCGGACCTTGAAGCCCTTCTCCTTGAGCGCTTCATAGGCCATCTCCGCGCGGATGCCGTTGGCGCAGTAGGTGATGATCTCCCTTTCCTTCGGCAGTTCGCCGATGCGACCTTCGAGGGCATCCAGGGGGATGTGCGCACCGCCGGCGAAGGTGCCGCTCTGGGCGGTTTCGGCGACGGTGCGGACATCCAACAGCAATGCCTTCGCCGGCTCGCCGGCCAGCGCCAGAAACGCCTCGCCGCTGATCGCCCCCTCGACCTTCTTCGGGGTGTATTCAATGGTGGTGGCCAGCGCCTGGCTGGCGCTGGGCAGGCCCTCGGCGGTCCATTGCTGGAAGCCGCCTTCCAGCACCCGCGCGCCCTTGTAGCCCCAACTGATCAGTTCACGCAGCGCGATCAGTACCCCCTGATCGGCGTGGCTGTCGGCGTAGAGGATGATCGGCGCCCGCTTGTCGCTGACGCCGGGCAGTTTCGCCTCCACCTGGCGATCGATGAAACCTTGGGTCATGGCCTGGATGCGCTCGGCGGGCAGGCTGACCGCGCCGGGGATGTGAGCGGCGGCGGCCTGCACCGGCGGACGCACATCCAGCACCACATGGTGGGGGTCGAGGTTCTTCGCCAGCCAGCGGGGGCTGGCATGCACCGGCAGTTTGTTCTTCTTCCAGCCCGGCAGACCCGCCTGGAAGCCTTTAAGGTTTGTGTGGCCGACGGCCTGGGCCATCTCGATCGCCTTGCCGGTATAGGGACAGGTGGGACCGCCGCAGTAGAACACCAGCAGCCTGTTCTTGTCCTCTGGCAGGCTGGCGAGAAAGGCCTCCTTGTCATTGCCCGGGGTGGAGATGGCCGAGGGGATATGGCCGTCGGGATATCGAGCCGCCGGGCGGGCGTCGCCCAGGGTGTAGGGGCCACGCTGGCCTTGCAGTATGGCGAGCATCTCGTGGATGTCGATCTCCGTCCCCGCTGGCAGCCCGAAGACGATCTTCTTGATCTTGCTCGCGGGCTGGCCGGGTTGATACTCCACCTGAATCAGGTCTGGCGGTAAGAGGTCGTCGATGCCGGCGACGCCATCATAGGCGGTATTGGCGTCGAAACGCACCACAACCGCCGGCTTGTCCTTGACGTCGAGCTGGATGGTGTTTGCCTTGTCGGAGATGTACTTGATGCGGCCCTTGGCGGTATCGGCGAGGACCGGGCCGGTTGCCAGCAGCAGGGAGGTTGCGAGGATGACGGTAAGCTTGCGGATCATGGCGTTACGCTCCGGTAGGCTGATTTTCGGGAGAAAGTGGCGCGTGGAAAAAAGGGAAGGCTTGGGGAACCGAACAGCGGACCCCAGAAGGATTCTAATGGCGATTTGGGCGTCGAACGAAGGCACCAAACCCGCCCCCCCCTCGCAAAGGGGGGCTGGGGGGGATTTTTTCTGATCAAGGCTGAAGCCTGGATTTTGGTGCTCGGTTCGGTAAATCCCCCCTAACCCCCCTTTGCAAAAGGGGGGGATGGGATCGCGGGGGCGTTCTGGCGTTTGGTGTGTTTCCCCGCGAGGCAAGGAGTAAACCCATAGTGCCTTTTGGCGACGGTCCATGGGCGCCGTTATTGCGGGAAGTCGCCTGATATCCTTCATCGTTCCACTCCCACTCTTTTAATCCGTCGCGCAAATATTCTTGCCCGCCTTCACCCCCGGTGCGCGCAGTTCGCCGCATTCGATGGGGATGGCGGCCTTGGCCATCAGGGTGAAGATCAGCAGCCCGATGCCCCAGATGCCGAGGCTGACCATCACCTCATGCAGGTTGGGGGCGTATTCGTGGATCTCGCCGATGGTGGAGGGGACGAAGCCGGGGATGACGAAGCCCATGCCCTTTTCGATCCATACCCCGATCACGGTCAGCACGCAGGCGATATTGAGCAGCATGACCTTGCGTCGCAACGGGTGGATGGTGCCGATGAGGGTAGCAACGCCGAGCATCGCCAGCGCGCTCCATATCCAGGGGACCAGGGCGTCGTGGCCGTTTAACCCCAGGAACAGGTAGTGGCCGGACATCGCGCCCTCGCTCTCGTTGTAGAACTCGGTGAAGAGTTCGGCGGCGACGAAGAAGAGGGTGATCTGAAGTGACACGGTCATGACGATGGCGAGGTGGTTGATCACGCTCCAGGGGATCGGGTAGTTGCTGATGCGGCGGATGATTTGGAGCCCCAGGATCATCAGCGCCGGCCCCGAACAGAAGGCGGAGGCGATGAAGCGGGGGGCGAGGATGGCGTGGTGCCAGTACTCCCGCCCGTGGTTGGCGGAGAACAGGAAGGCGGTGACGGTGTGGATCGAGATCGCCCAGAAGATCGCCACCACCACGAACGGGAAGTAGAAGCGCAGCTTCGGCTCGCAGCCCCGGTAGTGGCAGGAGATGATGTAGAACGAGATCACCAGGTTGAGCAGCAGGTAGCCGTTGAGCACCACCACATCCCAGGCGAGCATCGATTCCGGGAAGTTGAAGCGGCCGATGCCCGGCAACAGGTGCCAGATTCGATCGGGGCGGCCCAGGTCGACGACCACGAACAGGATCGCCATGATCACCGCCGAGATCGCCATGGTGTCACCCATCAGCACCACCGTCTTGATGTCGTCGCGGTGGAAGATGTAGGCGGGGATCGCCAGCATCACCGCCGCCGCCGCGACCCCCACCAGAAAGGTGAAGTTGGCGATGTAGAAGCCCCAGGAGACCTGGTTGGTCATGTTGGTGGTGACCAGCCCCTGGCTGAGTTGCAGGTAGTAGTACCAGCCGCCGATGCCGATCAGCGCCAGCAGCAGGGTGACCCAGGCCCAATAGGCGGCGTTGCCGCGCAACATCTGGCGCAGACCATCCAGGAGGAATCGCCCGAATGGCAGGGGCGCGCGGGTTTGTTGTTCGGGCATCGCTTCAGACATCGCGGAAGTACCAGAATTTCGGCTCGGTACCCAGCTCTTCCTTCAATCGGAAGACGGCGCGATTCTCCAGCACGTAGCGGATCTCGCTATTGGGGTCGAGCAGGTTGCCGAAGATGCGGGCGCCGGTGGGACAGGCCTCCTGACAGGCGGGCATGCGGCCCTCGCGGGTGCGTTGCAGGCAGAAGTGGCACTTCTCCACCACCCCCTTGGGGCGCGGACGGTTGCCCAGAAAGTGGGTGTCGGGATTGATCTCCCCTGGAGGCAGATCGGGGTCGCCCCAGTTGAAATGGCGCGCCTGATAGGGGCAGGCGGCCATGCAGTAGCGGCAGCCGATGCACCAGTCGTAGTCCACCACTACCACGCCGTCCTGCTCCATCCAGGTCGCCTCCACCGGGCAGGCCTTGACGCAGGGCGGATTGTCGCACTGCATGCATTGCATCGGCAGGTAGTACTTGCCGGGTTCGGGCACCGTGCCCTGGTAGTAGTGATCCCCCTCGTGGAGGTTGAGACTGCCATGATGCATCTCCACCACCCGGATGTATTGGGTGTCGCGGCTGAGATTGTTCTCCTCCACGCAGGCGTGGACGCAGTCCCGGTAGCCTCGGCACTTGGAGATGTTGATGGCGTAGCCGAACACCACGCCCGGAATGGCTGGGGTATCCTTGCAGTCGATGTCGACCCCGTAACGGCGTTTCGCCTTGCGCTCGATGCGCGCCAGGGTCTCCTTGACCTCATCCGCGTCCATGCGTTGGTAATGATCCTGAAAGAAGTCGGCGAAGGCGTCACCCAGCGTGCTGCCGCCCCAGGCGGGGGCCGAGGCGGTCGCGCCGGCGGCCAGCGCCGTGACCCCCAGGCGTTGCAGAAAGCGTCGCCGTGCCAGGTCGGTGGGTTGCGGATCCGCGCCCGGATCCCGTCTTTGATCGTTGCTCTTGTCACTCATCGCGCACGCTCCCAGATCGGCGTGGGAAGGGGATCCCGTCCGCCTCGCTGCTCCAGGGGGACCCAGTGTTCGGGTCGCTCCAGTCCCATGCGCATCGCCGGCCCCGCCAGCGCCTTGCGCGGCAGCCAGCCGGGGCGATGCTGATAATGGCAGGCGGTGCAGTTGAGCACCTGGCGTTCGCCGCGCCAGGAACCGATGCGCTTGCCGTGGGCGCCGAAGGCCCAGTCCCGCCCCTCCTGCACATGGCACTGGCTGCACAGCACATAGGCTTGATCGAAACCCAGCGTCTCCCCCTCCAGGGTACGCAACCCGCCATCCCCTTCCAGATCATGACAGGTGAAGCACCAGAACTGCCCCTTGCCATGCAGCCCGTGCTGCAACGCGAAGTTGTTGTGGGGCTCCTTGAGCAGGCGCGGGGTGGGGTCGCTCTCCGCCCATTGATGGCAGTTGCCGCAGGGCAGCATCTCCTCATCCTTCTGGCTGGGGATCACCTTCAGATTCGGCATGTCCGGGAAGAGGGCGATGGCCGCTTGCGGCTCGGCCTCAAAGTCGGGGATCGCGGTTTCGCCAGGGCGGGGCTTTTTCGGCTTCGCCGGTTCGGCCGGGGCCGCTGGCTCCGCCGCCGCCTCGTCGCTGGTGGCGCTCCAGTCCCAGCCGCTCAGGTCGAGACCGCCTTCCTGGGCCTGGACCCCTGATGATACAAGGCAAACGCCAAGGGCCAGATGGATACTGATCGCTGCAAACTTCAACTTCATGGAACCGCCCGCTGATGCTCCATTGCCGTCTCCGGCCCGAGTTCGTGGGCCGGTGGGACGATCGGTTTCGTTACAGCCGCGCCAAAGTCTTCATGAGGTCTCGACAATCCACGGAAAACTTAGGCGCGGCTGTCTGTACTAGAGACGGATCTCCACCGATGCCGCCAGCTTGGGCTGGAGCAGTTCGTCGGGGATCTTGCCCTTTACGTTCGCCTTGATCGGCGGCAATAGCAGGTCATACAGCGCCTCGGCGCGCACGATCGCCGCACCGGCTAGCGGGATCTCGTACTCCAGGGTGCGCATTTCGTTGGGCTTGAGGCGGGTGTCGGCGAGCAGCTTGGTGGCTACCGGCGGCGAGGTGGGCTTGCCGCTGTCGTCGCCCAGGGTGTACCAGAAGGCGGCCTTCGGATCGTCCTTGATGGGATGCACCTCGTAGTTCTTCCACAGCTCCTTGCCATTCTCGTCATAGGCGGCGATCTTGATGAAGAAGTTGCGGAAGGGCGCGCCGGTGGGGTAGGCGTGGGGCAGACGATTGCGCACCGTCAACTTCGCCTTGAGGGTATCCCCCTCCCGCTCGCTATCCATGGTCATGGCCAGGCCGCGGGTCACCATCTTGCCGTCGTGGCCGCCGCCCATGGTGTGATCGGCGATGCTCACGGTCTCTCCCTCCACCACCTTGCCGTCTTTCATCTTGGGCACGGTGACGATGGGCATGTGGCAGGCCTGGCAGGCGACGAAGTTGTCGCCGGAGCGGTACTCCTTGCCGGTCTGGCACAGCGGCGCGCCTTTCGCGTTGTCTCGTTTCTCATGACAACCCATGCAGGCGTCGTTGCTCTTGAACAGCCCCGCCATGTTGCCGGTCATGGGCTGCGGATGGTGGATGGGGGTGGGCCACTTGGCGTCTTCCGGAGTGCGCTTGGTGGTGTAGGTGTTACCGGTTGGGCCATACAGCCCCTGGCTGTCGATCTCGTAGGCATCGATGCCGTAGAGCGGCTTGCCGTCGGCGCTGTCATTGCCCTTGAAGCCCTTGAACGAATGGCAAACGGTACAGGTGATGCCGTTGCCATAGGCGGGCTTGGCGTCAAGCTTGGTCTTCTTGTCGATCGCCGCCACCGGTGCATGGCACTTCAGGCAGACCGGGTATTTGCCCTCCTTGCGCAGATCCTCTTCAAGGGGATCGCCCATCACGTTCTTGTAGAAGGCGCCGTGGATCGGGTCCTTGAGCGCCGAACTGTTGGCATGCATGGAGCCGTGCCATTGGGTGTAGATCTCCTCATGACACTGCTTGCAGGCGGTGGCATCGACGTGGTGGATGCTCTTGGAGTCTTCGGCGGTGACGGCGGACGCGAATGGCAGCAATAGCGCCGCGCACCACGCGGCGGCGGTGAGATGAACCTTCATGATACCTCCTTACGGTTTTATTGCCCGGCGGTACTTCGCTACCGGGATCTTTTAGTGCTTGATATGAAACCACCGTGATTGACATTTATCAAGGCCTAAAGCGATTTTATTGTTTTAGATCAAATAAACGGCGGGTGGCTGGGGTCAAGCCGCTAGAATGTGAGGAGTGTCACACAATTGGCTGAAAGACGAGCTTAATTGCCCGTCGCCGCTACTCCAGCTCCAACAGCGGCGGTGTCACAACCCGCTCGCCAGCCCCGTCCGGGGCTTCACCAAGGTGACAACCAGAGCAGGGCCGTGATGGCCCGCTGGTGTGAGGCGAGAGGGCGGCGTGGCGTTCGATGCGCAGCGGTTCGTCCCATGCCGGATGCGCCAGGGTCATGATCATCCCCGGAATCGCCACGTCGATCCTGCCGTCCCGGCGCAGGCCGAGGGCCGGGGTGTCGTTGCGGATATCCCAGCGTCGCTCCGTCCAACGGCCGGCGACCTCCCGTTGTTCGAGGTGGTCCCACTGCTCCTGTTCCGGGTCGAAGTCCATGTGGCAGCCGTAGCACTGGGGCGCCCAGGCGGCGTGGCAGGCGTCGCAGGTGAGGCGCTCGTGGTCGGCGGTGATCTTGCGGTGGGCATCCGTGAGCTGGGGAACCCGAACCCGCCGGGACGCCAGCTTGAGGTGCAGCCACGCCGACTCCCCGACCAGTTCCAGATGCCACAGTGGCGTGCCGGCGGCAGTGCGAGAGAAACGCTGTCCCGGTTTGCTTTCGAAGGGGATGCGCGAGAGGGAGGAGCTCTGGTCCGCCGGCCAGCGGTCCCGGCTCACGAAGCGTTGCGGGGCGTGGCAATCGACGCAGGCGATATCCGCCCGTCCCCCGAGCGGCGAGGCGCGCCCCTCCATCACTCCCGGCCCGGTATGGCAGTCGATGCACGCCATCCCCGCGCGATGGTGAAGATCCGCTGGCTTGTGCTCCACCAAGCGCCCGTCGGCGAGCCGGAACAGCGGTTGATCGGTGCGCTCATCCGCGATCACTTCCCCTAATCCCGTGTAATTCAGGGAGACGCGCCCAGAGCGGGAGTGACAACCAAAGCAGCGGCCATCCTCCACCCGCGCGCTCAGGGCGGGGTGTCCGTCCGGCGGATAGGCGTTGACATGACACGCACCACAGCCGCCGCCTCGATCCAGGGTCGCATCCACGGAGTGGTCCGTTTTCGAGCGCCCCAGATGGCACCCCGCGCACAACCGTCGCAGCATCGAGTCGGCGGGGCTATTCCCCAGCGCCTGCAAGCGATGATCCCGCCCCGACACCTCCTCCCCGAGCACCGCCCGGGTCGTCGCCACCATCCCCAAGCCCAGATGCATCGGGGAATGCAGCACCCCATGACTTTCGCGCGGATGGCACCCCCCGCAGGTTCTTGGAGCATTGGCCAGATCCCCGGGAAAGCGAATCAACCCCCCATGCGCCGCCTCTTGCTCCGTGGCATCGGCATCCCCGCCATGACAAGCCGTACAGGCCCGTTCCGCGAAACGATGCCAGGGCGCCGGCGTCTCCGCGCCGTGGCACGCCAGACACCCCTCCTCGGCGAAAGGTGACGCAGACCACAACAGCAACAGAACGGCCGTTAACCAGCGACCATCATGGCGACGCGCGAGATCGACAATGCCCCACTTCCCGCAAATCCCCCAGCAACGCCGCGACCTCGGCATCCGTCTCCCGCTGGATTGAACCCAACCGCCACCGCGCCATGGTATGGCGAGATGCCGGAGGCAAGAGATGGTCAAGGAGGGAGGGCAATAAGTTTGGAAGGTCATCAAGGTATTGTATATTGTCCCCCATGAGCACGACGAACAAAAAGAGGATTCAGGGCGCCCTCGCCGGTCTCGCGGTGGGGGATGCATTGGGGTTGCCGGCGGAGGGGCTGAGTCGGGGGGTGATTCGGCGGCTTGGCTGGAATCGCTGGCGACATCGGCTGATCCTGGGGCGGGGGATGTTGAGCGACGATACCGAGCATGCCCTCTACACCGCGCGTTGCCTGATTCAGGCGGACGGGGACGCGAATCGCTTTGCCGCTTGCCTGGGGTGGCGGCTACGTTGGTGGCTGGCGGGCTTGCCGGCGGGAATCGGGATGGCGACGGGGCGTGCGATCTTCAAGCTGTGGCTGGGCTTTCCGCCCCGTTCGAGCGGGGTGTGGTCGGCGGGCAACGGGCCGGCGATGCGCAGTCCGATCATCGGCGCGGCCTGCGCGGCGGATCGGGAGCGAATGGCGGCGCTGGTGGCTGGGAGTACCCGCATTACCCATCGGGATCCCAAGGCGCTGACCGGGGCGATGGCGGTGGCGATCGGGGCGGCGTTCGGGGTGTCCCATGGTTGTGAGCTATCGAAAACATCGCGGGAGAAGCTGTTTCGCGAGTGGCGGGATCTGGCCCCGCTGGATGAGGCGTGGGGCGAGCTGCTGGAGGCGATGGAGGCGTCGCTGGGGGAGGGGGCGTCGGTCGAGGCGTTCGCGGATCGCATCGGCGAGACCGAGGGGGTGAGCGGTTACATCTACCATACGGTTCCGGTGGCGCTCTATGCCTGGCTGCGTCACTACGGGGGTTTCGCCAGAGCCCTGACCTCGGTCCTCGACCTGGGCGGCGATACGGATACGGTGGGGGCGATCACCGGGGCGCTGGCAGGGGCGTCGACCGGGGTGGAGGGGATTCCCAACGAGTGGATCGATGGCATCGTCGACTACCCCCGTTCCGCCAGCCTGATCCGCGCCAGCGGCGAGGCGCTGGCGGCCTGGAGCGAGGGCCGGGAGTGTTCCATGCCCGGCTATCCGGTGGTCGCGGTCTTTCCCCGTAACCTGTTCTTTCTGGCGGTGGTGCTGACGCATGGCTTCATGCGGCTGTTACCGGTGGCGTTGCGGCGGCGATTGATTCCATAGCGCGCTCCGCGGCTCAGCGGCCCTTTTCGTCGCCCCAGAGGGATTTGTGGAGCTGGATCTGGAGGCGGACGGGGAGGCGGTCTTGGAGGATCCATTCGGCGAGCTGGCGGGGGTGGAGGCTTTGGTGGACGGGGAGCATCAGGAGGGGGCAGCGTTGGTTGAGGTTGCGATCCCGGATCAGCTCTCTGGCCCAGCGGTAGTCGTTACGGTCGGCGATGACGAACTTGACCTGGTCGCGTCGGCCGAGGTGGGCGAGGTTGGCGTAGAGGTTGCGCCCCTCTTCGCCGGAGGCGGGGGTCTTGAGGTCCATGACGCGAACCACCCGGGAGTCGATCTCGGCGATGTCCAGCGCGCCGCTGGTCTCTAGGGAGACCTTGTGGTCGGCATCGCAGAGGCGGGTGAGGAGCAGGGGGCAATTGGGCTGGGCGAGGGGTTCGCCGCCGGTGACGGTGACCTGGGCGACCTGGTATTCCGCGACCTCGGCCAGGATCTCGTCCAGCTCACGCCATTCGCCGCCGCTGAAGGCATACTCCGTGTCGCAGTAGCTGCAGCGCAGCGGGCAGCCGGTGAGGCGTACGAATACGGTGGGCAGGCCTTGGCTGAGGGATTCACCTTGCAGGGAGAGGAAGATCTCGCTGACGCGCAGGCGGGGGCAGGTGTTTTCGCTGGTTGTCGACATGACGGGAAAGAATGGACAGGATTAACGGGATTTTCAGGATGGCCGGGATTTTTGGGCGGAGGGGTGTGCTTAGGGGTATGGCGATTGTTTGTCGGTTCGTGGATTCGGTGGGATCGGGGCACTGGGAGGGGTTCCCACGCGGCGCGTGGGAACCAGCTACCTGACTAAATCCCGTTTATCCTGAAAATCCGGTTAATCCTGTCTATTCTTTTCACGTCCAGGTCCGAAACTCAGCGATTCTCCCGTTCCATCCGGTCCAGCTGCTTTTGCGCCAGTTGCGCGGCGGTGGAGCCGCTGTGTTGTCGGGTAACGGCCTTGAGCATTTCACGGGCGTCGTCGAAGCGCTGGGTTTCGTAGAGGATGTAACCGCTCTTGAGCTTGGCGTCGGCCACCTTGGGGCTGTTCGGGTATTGCTCGATGAGGGTGGAGAAGTCCTCAAGGGCGGTGGCGAAGTCGCGGGTGACGTAGCCTGCCTCGCCCAGCCAGTACTGGGCGTTGTCGGATCTGTCGCTGTCCGGGTATTGGATCAGGAAGATGCGCAGCGCGCGGCGTGCCTCCTGGTAGTTGCCTTCGCGCAGCATGTCGAAGGCCTCGCGGTAGCGGTCGCTCTCCTCGGCGGGGTCGCCGGGGGGGAGGTCGGCGGGGATGGGTTTGCCGGGGCCGCCGCTGGTGCTGATGCTGGAGCTGGCCGCTGGTCCGGGTAAGATGGCGGCGCTTGAGCCGCTGGTCGGCGGCGGGGTGTAGGCGGGCGCGGGGACCGCGTTCATGGCGCTGGCGGTGTCCTCTTGCAGTTTGCTCATGCGCTTGTCGAGATCAAGGTAGAGGTCGCGCTGGCGCTCTTTCAGGGCGTCCATGGCGTGGCTTTGCAGCTCCACCTCGCCGCGCAGTTGCTGCATCTCCCGGGTCAGGGTGTCGAGGCGCAGCATGACGTCGGAGAGGGCGCGCACCTGGCGTTCCAGTACGGCGACCCGCTGTTCCAGGTCCTGGGCGGCGACGGGGGCGGTAATGCCAAGGGCGATGCCGGCGCAGAGAAGGGCGATGAGGGGCTTGGTGGTGTTCATGTTGTTCCCGTTGTGATGATTCAAAAATAGGCGATAGAAGAAGCTTATGTCTGAGAGCCGCGAGCTTCTAGCTGCTGGAGGCTCGCGGCTCGGAGCTTGTGTAACTATCACCTGGATTTTTGACCGGTTTCCTAGTAGATCAACTCGGCGCGACGGTTGCGCGCCCAGGCCTGTTCGTTGGAGCCGAGCACCGCGGGGCGCTCTTCGCCGTAGCTGATGGTGACGATCTGGTTCTCCATCGCGCCCTGGGCGAGGAGCAGGCGGCGCAAGGTGTTGGCGCGGCGTTCGCCGAGGGCGATGTTGTACTCGCGGGAGCCCCGTTCGTCGCAGTGGCCTTCGACGGTGATGGAAAGATTGGGGTTGCTCGCCAGGGCCATGCCGTGGGCGATGACGGCGTTGCGAAAGTCGCCGCGAATCTCACTGGAGTCGTAGTCGAAGTAGATGGTGCGTATATTGAGGGCGGCGTTGAGGTCGTCAGTGGTTGCGCCGCCAGCGTCGTTGTAGTAACCCTCTTCCTCGAACTCGTCCCCTTCGGGTACGCCGCCTTCGCGGGCGATATCGGTATTGGCGCCGAAGTACTCCACCGCGCTGTAGGAGCCGGTGCTGGTGTCATCGACCGAGGTGACCGGTGCGCCGGGGCCGTCCATGGTTGGCGATGTGGAGCAGCCGACCAGGGCGGCGAGGAGTAGCGCGGGCAGGGCCAGCTTTGTGGGGTGGGTTTGGATCATGTTGAGTTCCTCTTCAATTCCTCTGCGCTTTCTTGCGGGTGTAAGGAGACCATACGGGTTCACGTACATCTCCCTCTTGCAGGGCGAGTCGCTGTTTGACCCTCCCATCCGTGGAGACGGCGGCCAGTTCGCCCTTGCCGGCGATCTTGGTGGCATAGATTATCATGCTTCCGTTGGGGGCAAAACTGGGAGATTCATCCAGCGAGCCATCGGTAAGGACGCGCATCTGACCGCTGGCGAGTTCCAGCACGCCGATGCGATAGGCGCCCTCCTGGCGGGTGACCATGGTGATCATGCCGCCATCCGGCGAATAGGAGGCGCGGGCGTTGTAGCTGCCTTCGAAGGTAAGGCGCTCCTCCTTGCCGCCGTCTACCGGCACGCGGTAGATCTGGGGGCCGCCGCCGCGGTCGGAGGTGAAGATGACGTAGCGCCCGTCCGGCGACCAGGCCGGCTCGGTGTCGATGGCGTAGTGGCGGGTGAGGGGGCGCAGGCTGCCGCGCTCGAGGTCGAGCACGTAGATGTCCGGATTACCCTCCTTGGAAAGGGTCAGGGCCAGCTTGAGGCCGTCCGGCGACCAGGCGGGGGCGCCGTTGATGCCCTTGAAGGAGGCGATCTGCTTGCGGCGGCCGGTGAAGATCTCCTGCACCCAGATCGAGGGACGTTTCTTTTCGAACGAGACGTAGGCGATGCGGCGGCCGTCCGGGGCCCAGGCGGGGGACATCAATGGCTCGGCGGAGTCGATGATGGTCTGGGGGCCGTAGCCGTCGGCGTCGGCCACGGTGAGGGTGACCCGGTGGTTGGAGGCGCCCTCGTTGACCGAGGTGATGTAGGCGATGCGGGTCGAGAAGGCGCCGCGTTGACCGGTGAGCTTTTCGTAGACGATGTCGGCGATGTGATGGGCGGTGGCACGCAGATCGCGGCGTTTGGTCTGGAACTGGTAGCCGGTGATGCGTTCCTGCTTGCCGATATCAAACAGCTCGAAGGTGACCTGGTATTCGCTGTCGCCGTAGGGTTCGATGCGGCCGATGACCAGGTTTTCGGCGTTGATGGCGCGCCAGTCGGCGTAGTCCACCTCGCTGCCGCGGCTGGGGCGGGCGAGCATGTCCTCCACCGGCAGCGGCTTGAAGCGCCCGCTGCGCTCCAGATCGGCGCCGACCACCGCGGCGACGTCCTGATCGGGACTGCGCCCGGGGACCTCCCAAGCGAAGGGGACCACCGCCACCGGCAGGCCTTCGATCCCCGCCTCGGTGGTGATGCGAATGGTGAGAATGGCGATCGCCTGGCTGCTCCAGAGGCCGGCCAGAAGGATCAACAGCAACTTCTTCATGCGCGAATTCTTCCTGACATTTAAGCCATCACCCCAACCCCTCTCCCTCGGGAAGAGGGGCTTTCGGGGCGTCCTCCGCGAGCGGGGGCTGACGGGATATGTTCCTGATGGGCGATGGTCGTGAGCTGGTGCGCCCAAACCCCCTATTGTCTTCGACTCGCGGGCAATGATCAATCGACACCGTCGAATTCGAGATTGAATACTCGAAAATACCCCTCGAACAAAAAATCCTCGCTGGGGGTCGGCAGGGCCTCGGTCTTGGCCACCGCCGCCTCGCGGCAGCGGTCGAGGGCCTTGTTGCCGCTGCTTTCGATGGTCTTGTAGTTGACCACATGGCCGCCGGCGGAGAGCTGGACCTGAATCACGGAACGCAGCCCCTGGCCGTCGATGGCGCAGCGCAGGTTGCGCCGCACTGCGTTCTTGATCTGCTCGGTGTGCATGGCGATCACCGCGCCGTACTCCTTCTGCATCTCCAGGCGGCGGCGCTCCAGCTCCTGCTGCTGCTCCGCCAGCAGGCGCTCCCGCAGGGCGCGTTCAGCGGCCTCCTGCTCCAGCCGTTCCTGCTCCAGACGCATCGCCTCACGGTGCAACTCCTCCTCCATCTGACGCGCCAGCTCCTCTTCGAGCTTGCGCTGCTCTTCCTCTTCCTGCCTTCGCTGTTCTTCCGCGGCGCGCTTGCGCTCCTCCTCTTGCTGGCGGGCCTTCTCCTCCTTGGCCTCATCTTCTTCCTGTTTCTCTTTCTGGGCCTCCAGCTCCGCCTTTTTGGACTCTTCCTCCTCCGCTTTCTTCTGGGCGGCCTTTTTCTTCTCCTCTTCCAGCTTCTTCTTGCGCTCCGTCTCGGCCTTCTTTTTCGCCTCTTCCTGCTGGCGCTTCTTCTCTTCTTCCGCCTTGCGCCTCTTCTCCGCTTCCGCCTTCTTGCGCGCCTCCTCCTCCTGGCGTCGCTTATCCTCCTCGGCGCGCCTTTTCTCCTCCAGTTTGCGCTGGCGCTCTTCTTCGGCCTTTCGCTTCTCGTCCGCGATCCGCTGCTGTTCGGCGAGTCGTTTCGCCTCTTCTTCCGCCTTGCGCGCTTGCTCCTCGGCACGGTGGCGCAGGATGTCGGCGTCGATGGCCTGGGCCTGGACGATGTTGACCGGCTTGGGCGGGGCCGGGCTTTGCGCCGTGGTGGGGCCGAACACCAGCAGCGCGATCAACCCGCCGTGAACCAGCAGGGATGCGACCAGTGCCAGCCCGTGATGCCGGAGGAAAAGGAGCATCGGCGGCTTACTCCTCGGGCGGGTCCGTGATCAGCCCGACACTTGGCGCGCCCGCCTGCTGGATCATCACCATCGCCTCCACCACCTTGCCGTAGGGGACGTAGTTGTCGCCGCGCACCAGTACCGTGGTATCCGGCTTGTACTTGAAGACCTTGGCGATGCGCTGCTTGAGGGTGTCGCGATCGATGGGGGTCTCCTTGTCGTCGCCGACGCTGAGAAAGAATTCGCCGGCGCGGGTGACCGAGACCACCAGCGGCTCTTCCGACTCCTCCCCGATGGGGTTGGCCTCGGCCTCGGGCAGGTCGACCTTGACCCCGAGGCTGAGCAGCGGGGCGGTGACCATGAAGATGATCAGCAGCACCAGCATCACGTCGATGTAGGGGACGACGTTGATCTGGCTCATCGGGCGCAGGCGTTTTAGGTGGCGGCGTCGCATGGTGGTTCCGGTCAGGCTTGCGCCGCGGGGGCGGCGGCGCGTTCGCCGCTCGCGGTCTCACCCGGGCGGGCGTGGGCGTGGCGCTGCAGGATGGTGGTGAACTCGTCGAGGAAGTCCTCGTAGCGGTTGGAGAGCCGCTCCACGTCGTGGGAGAAGTGGTTGTAGGCGATGACCGCCGGGATCGCCGCCACCAGCCCCATGGCGGTGGCGATGAGGGCCTCGGCGATGCCGGGGGCGACCATTTGCAGGGTCGCCTGCTTGACCGCGCCAAGGGCCTGAAAACTGGTCATGATGCCCCAGACGGTGCCGAACAGACCCACATAGGGGCTGGTGGAGCCGACGGTGGCGAGAAACGACAGGTTGCTTTCGAGGGCGTCCAGCTCCCGGTTCATGGCCACCTGCATGGAGCGGCGCGCCCCTTCGACGATGCTGCGCGGATCGATGGCGGGATCCTTCTTGAGGCGGGCGAATTCGCGAAAACCGGCGGCGAAGATGGCGGCCATGCCGATGGCGTCCTTCTTTTGGGTGGTGACGTTGCGATAGATCTCCCCCAGGCTCGCTTCGCCGGCCCAGAACAGATCCTCGAACGCGTAGGCCCGCTTGCGCGCCCGCCGCAGGGTGGCGAGGCGTTCGAAGATCATCGCCAGCGAGATGACCGAGGCGAGCACCAGTAGGCCCATGACGATCTGGACCGGCAGACTTGCCTTGAGCGCCAGCTCGACGTAACTGAGATCAAATTGCATGTTTGATTCTTCCCGTGATCGCCGCCGGCAGGGGGGCGGGTCTTAAGGTTTTGGTGGAGACGCAAGCGATGCGGACCTTGGCGGCGCAGCATTTCCGGTCGCTATCGGCGTCGACGATGGTCTGGTCGAAGAGCATGCTCGCGCGTCCCAGGCGTTCGAGGCGCGAGCGGATCTCCAGGCGGCTATTGAAGCGCGCGGGAGCGAGGTAGTCGATCTCCACGCGATTCACGAAAAACATCAACTGATGCGCGTCACGTAGCCAATCCTGCTCGACCCCCAGTTCTCGTAGCCACTCGGTACGGCCGTGTTCGAGAAATTTCAGGTGGTTGGCATGATACACCACGCCGCCAGCGTCCGTATGGTCGAAGTAGACCCTTGTGTGGTGGATATGTTCTTCCATGCTTTCGTCTGACTTGTTTCCGTGATTTGCGGCAGTGGGGATTCTACCTTTCCCGACGCCGTTTCGCATGTGGAAAAGTGGGAGTAACGATTCCGCGCATCCCGCGATAGCGGGATCGCCGTAGATGGTTACACAACGGATTGGGGGTTTCAAAGGGGGAGAAGCTGGCACTCTCCCCCTTCGTCGCAAGCGAAAGATTCGCCAGCAGCGAATCTTATATGGAAACCCCGCGGGGGCGGGGCCCATGGATGGGCGCCGTAAAACCGCGTTTTCGCGTAGCGATCTGAATAGTTACAAGTGGTAACAGGTCGGATCGCTGAGCCGAGCTCGGCGATGCCTTCGCGGTTTTCGGAATTGTCCTACACAAGCTGCAAAATGCTACTACAGCGAAAAGCCGGCGGCTCAACGATACTAAGCGCCAAGGACAGGATGTTCTGGGGGTCCGGGCCAGGATGGCCCGACCAGCCAGGAAGGCCTTGGCCAGGATGGCCCGCAAGGGAAGGCAACAGGAAGGACGCGGCAAGGAGAATCTGGGAAGCGTTGAAGGCACGGGAAGGTGCCGGGAAGGGATTCCCCGGTCAGGAGGACCGGTGCGGGAGGCCGCGGTAAGCGGCACGGGCCGCCACGGGATGTGGCGGTGGCAGGGAGGCGGAGGGAGAGCCCGGGATGGGCTGGCGATGCCAGGATGGCGTCGTCGCGGGGAGCGTTCGTCAATGGAGTGAGTCGCGATAGGGATATCGTCGGCGAGTGGTCAGGATGATCACGGACAGGAGGCTCTATCGGGTTGCGGTGATCCGATATTCCCTAAGGCCCGTCGGCAGCAATGCCGGCGGGCCTTGTTTTTTGCGCAAAAAAAAGCCCCGGCCTTGACAGGTCGGGGCTTTGCTTTGGTGGAGGCGGCGGGACGGCTGGATCCATTTCTTTCGAAACGGGCCGGACTATACCTTCACCCTGGAGTTTCCAGGGTGCGGGGCGTGTTATTCGCGGCATTCAATCTCCACCGCGAATCCTAGTGCGCGCTCGGTCCGAGGATTTCAGCGCGTCTATGAGTCTCTACAGGGCAGGTCTGAGGTTGGCCCTCTTCCTACCCCTCGGTATTGCCTTGGCGAACTTTCAGGAAGTTCGCTGTAGGTTTCACCGATGTGAGCCCCGTTTTCACTTCACCCTTTCGGGTGAAGGCGACCTTTTGATCGAACCCGCGTCCGCAAGTCCTCCGCCTTCGGCTCTACATGCTTAGTCCGGTCTATTTTTTTTAACCGCTTGTCACCCGACGGACAGGGTGATCAAACGGCGATCCCGGTAAGGTTTTAGCGCTTTGGCCCCAGGCCAGCCTCCGCGCGATCTTGTGAGATATGACGCCTCAAACCTGAACGCACAAGCACGGCTTCAGTGAGACGGCACCCTACTGGGGTTTAAGCAGCGAGTGCGTAGTTGTCGTCGTTGGCAACTATCTTTTTGCAGATGGATTTACGAGGAGATCTGCATCCTCGGCATGCACCTCAGGTTTTGCAACCCACGTCGAAGCCAAGTCGCCCCCAAAGCGGCAGACGGGACCGCTTGCGATCCCGGCTGTAAGGGAGAGACAAGTGTAGGGGCGGCAAAGTTCCCGTGCAAGGCTTATTTGCCCCACTCTTCGATCAACTGGTCGATACGTTCGCTGTCTTCGTCGTTGATGTCGATGATGTGAAAGCCGATCCAGGCGTGGGAGCCGTCCGGGGCCTCCTGACGCCACACCGCTTCGGCGCCGACATGGAGGGTGCAGGCGTCGCCATTGCGGTTCTGGCCGGGGATGGCGAGACACAGCTGGAAGAGCTGGCCGGTCTCGATCTCCTGGTTGGTGCTCATCATGAAGCCGCCGGGGGAGATGTCCATGAGAACGCCAAGGAGGGTTTCGCGGGTCGCGTCCAGGATATCGATCTGGGCGTCTACATTGACGCGGTCTTCGCATCTTCTGTCTTGCATGGGTCTTGCCGGGTGCTGTGGAATAACGGACGTCTCAAGGCTGATAGGCCGGGTTCGGTTGACTGTTTCCCGTCAGATTTTGCAACGTTTCACGTATCCTGCGCAAGGCCCGACCGACGAACGGGGTGTCCGCGTCTTGTTTCACGATCTTCGCCTCTTCGTTGCAAAGGCGCTTCGCCAGTCTCTTCGAGTCGATCAGGATCGCCTGAACTCCGGACTGATCGACGAACATGAAGTGGCGGCTGGTGGGGTTGAACCACGATAGCTTCATGGGGCGCACCTTGCCCTTGCTGTCCTCCATCACGAACCAGGTCCCGAAATTCAGGGTTTCCAGTTTTTGCAGCGTCGCCTGTTCCTCTTGGCTTAGCTCGATTTCCGGCGCCGCCCTCGTCGTCGGCTCTTCCGAGGCAGCGGGCCGATAAGCGACGGCTCCGGTGCTTTGCAGGGCGGCGGGGTCGCCGGCGAGAAAGGCGTCGTAACAGGCGAACAGCCTCTCCGCCGAGGGGCGCTGGAAGTCGCCGAGGGACTTCAGGGCCTTGTCGATGTAATTGCGAATATTGGGATAGATGCTGCGCATGCGCTCCGGCATATCCGGGTGTTCACGCCCGTCGAACCCCATCATCAGGGTCTGGATGATGGTCAGGGAGTCTTTCCACTGCTGGCTGCTCTCCGCATCGGGATTGCGCAGCAGCATGAAGGAGAGGCGCTCCATCCACACGTTGTCGAAAAAGGCGCGTATGTCCGGGTGAAGCGGCCGCGCGCCAAGCAGATCATTCAGCACCTCGCGGGCGCGTCCGCGGGCCATGGTCAGCCGTTCCTGGCCGCCGGCGGCATCCCGAGAGCGTTTCTCCATCGCCGCCGCGCGTTTCTCCAGTTGCTCTACCTTGCCCCAGAGTTCGCTGAGCACCTCTTCGAAGAGACCCAGGTCCTTGTGGAATTCGCCCAGGATACGGTCGACCGCCCGCTTCAGCGGATAGTAGATGCCGCGGCGCAGGTCGGATTCATCCACCCAGTAGCGGCCCGCGTGGACCATCAGGTTGAGAAGCTTGCGCGCCATGTGCTGGGGATCGACCAGGAAGCCGGGGTCCATGATGCCGACCTTCAGGTAGGGGGTGTGCAGATAGCTGAGCAGCGCCTTGACCACGTTCGGCAGGTCATCCTCGTCGAGGATCCGCTCGAACAGCATGCCGACCATTTCGATCACGTCCAGATCGTTGAGCTGGACCGAGTTCTGGTCGACCTCCTTGAAAAACCTCTGCTTCTCTTCACCGAGTTGCCGGCGGCTCTTGTCCAGGTGCTGCTGGCCGACGTCGATGTTCGCGATCTTGCCGATGCCGTTGTCGTCCGCCGGCGGCAGATAGTCGGCCGCCACGGTGGCCGGCTGCACGTTTTGCAATGCGCCAACCACCGTTTCGCTGTCGACCATTTGCCGCGGCGGGGCGAAGGGATTGACGTCAGGGTGGGAGCGGAAGCGGGGATCTCCCTTGCGCTGCTTGTTGAGAATCTCGCTGATGGTGTCGACCACCTGGCTTTCCGCCGGGTCGCCCTGACGCGCCGGTCGGGATGGGGTCATTCCCCGGGTTTCGTTGTTGGCGGCGTGCCGCGCCTTCTTCTTTTCGCTCTCCGGCTCCTTCTTGGCGACATACTTGAGATTGGGGAAGATGCCCTGGGCGATCAGCAGGGTGTTGTATTCGTTGTAGAGTTCGATGGCGTTATGCAGTACGGTAGCGGCGAAGAGCCGGTAGAGAACCGGATAGACCCGCGCTTCCAGCCCCAGGGGCTTGACCGCCTGCTGAAAGGCGAAGGTGATGTGCATCGGGCCGCCAGGGATGTCCGGGGTCTCGATCTTGCGACCGCCGCGGACCATCGCCAGACGTTGCTCGATGCCGTAGAACGCCTCGGGCCACTGGCCCTGGTAACGGTCCGCGATCTTGCGTACCGCGAGGTACTCCTCCTCTTCCCCTGAGTCCATCAGCGAGAGATCTCCCCCGGCCTGTCTCTCCCGGAACGGGTAATGGATCGGGTTGCCGGCGAGAAACGCCTCGAAACCCTCGTCGACCTTCCTCAACAGGGCGTCGCCGATCTCCCGGCGTCCCGCGGCGATGGGGCGTATCGCTTCGATGAAGCTGAGCTGGGATCGATTGTCGGTGGAGGCGTCCGATGCCTCCATCAGGGCCTCTTCGAACCCCTCGAACCAGTCCGCCATGCGCGTGGTCAGGTAGCTGTTGGCAGATTCGCGGCAGGTCGCCATGACCCCGCGGTATTTCTCTTTGACGGGCGTAATCGCCGCCTTGCGCATTGCAGTCATCATCTCTTTACCCTTGTCCCCAGTGACGCGTGATGGATTGGCGTCACGATAGCTCGGACCAGCTCGCGCCACGTCAATTTTGTCCTATTCTAATATAGCCCAATGGCGAAACCTGGAGGAAGAAGTTTTCTTCGCGTAGTCAACTGTTTTGTGCGACGGTTCTTGGCCTTCATTTGCGCAGGTACTGGGGGGCGGCCTGATAGAACGCCTCCTGAAAGGCGTGGAAACGTTGGTCGGCGACGGCCTCCCGGATCTCCCGCATCAACGTTTGGTAATAGTGGAGATTGTGGATGGTGTTGAGTCGCGCCCCGAGGATCTCGTTGCAGCGCGCCAGGTGCCGCAGGTAGGCGCGGCTGTAATGGCGACAGGTGTAGCAGTCGCAACTCGGGTCCAGCGGGCCGTCGTCATACTGATGCACGGCGTTGCGGATGCGCACCACGCCGTTGCGGGTGAAGAGGTGGCCATTGCGGGCATTGCGGGTGGGCATCACGCAGTCGAACATGTCGATGCCGCGGGCGACCGCCTCGACGATATCCGCCGGGGTCCCTACCCCCATCAGGTAGCGGGGGCGATCGGCGGGGAGCCTGTCGGCCAGCAGGTCGAGGATACGCCAGCGATCCTCCGCCGGCTCGCCCACCGATAGTCCGCCCACCGCGTAGCCGTCGAAGCCGATCTCGGTCAACCCCTCCAGCGAACGCAGGCGCAGCTCGTCGAATACCCCGCCCTGGACGATACCGAACAGCGCCGAGGGGTTGTCGCCATGGGCCTCCTTGCTGCGCGCCGCCCAGCGCAGTGACAGCTCCATCGAGGCCTCCGCCTCCCGTTCGCTCACCGGATAGGGGGTGCACTCGTCGAAGATCATGACGATGTCCGAGCCGAGTTTTCTTTGCACCGCCAGCGACTCCTCTGGCCCCATGAAGATCTTCGAACCATTGACGGGGGAGCGGAAATGCACCCCCTGTTCGGTGATCTTGCGCATCTGGCCGAGGCTGAAGACCTGAAAGCCGCCGGAGTCGGTGAGGATCGGCCGCTCCCAGTGGATGAAGCGGTGCAGGTCGCCGTGGCGCTCGATCACATCCGTGCCGGGGCGCAGCATCAGATGGAAGGTGTTGCCGAGGATGATCTGCGCCCCCATCCCCTCCAGCTCCTCCGGGGTCATCGCCTTGACCGTACCGTAGGTGCCCACCGGCATGAAGGCGGGGGTGTCGATCTCGCCGCGGGGAAGGGTGATGCGACCGCGGCGGGCGTAGCCGTCGTCTGCCTGTTTGTGGAATTGCATTATGCTGCGCCTGGGTTGGGGAAGGTTGGGCGGGCTATTTTAGAAAGATTAAAAAAAATCGCAAACGGGGGTTGACAGGCGGTTCGATATATTAGAAACTACTTACATGCTGAATCGCCACCGACGATTCAGTACTTCTTATCCTCCTTTCGGTAATTTTAAGCGTGGCACCCCCTGCCACGCTTTTTTTTTGCCCTCCACCGCGGCCCTCCGTCGACCACCAACGATCTGCCCCCCCAATTCCTGGCGCAAAAACGGGTGTTGACCCCGGAGGAGGGCGGCTGGCGATGGAGTTGCCTGTTGACGACGAAGGCGGCTCGGCCAGGGGTCTTGGTACGGGTATTGATCAGCAGGGACTCATCGAGGCCGCAGAGGTTCGGCTGGAGGCGGCGGACGGCAACGCCTATGAGCTGGCGGTCAATCAGTCCGGCCTGATTCGCGCCAGCGGCGTGGAGCGCAAGGAGGGACGGGTGCTGCTCACCGCCGCTGGCGGCGCGCTTGCCCATGACGGGCGCATCGAGGCCCGTGACGCCAATGGCGCGGGCGGCGAGGTACTGATCGGCGGCGACTACCGGGGCGGCAATCCGCAGGTGGCCAACGCGGGCGAGGTTCGGATAGCCGCCGGTGGCGTGACGGACAACCTGGCGCGCTACTATGGCGACGCCACCGAGGGCTTCGATGTCATTGTCGGCGCCAGCGGCCTCGCCCCCCATCATCAACTGAGCGACCTGGTGGCGGGGGTGGTCGCCGAGGGCGCCCTGTTCTATCCCCTGGGCGAAGAGACCGACCCGGTCGCGGATCGGGTCATTGATGCCGGCTCCTACCTTACCCGGGTGCGTCTGAGCGATAACCCGGATCTGCTCAATTACATCCCGCTGGAGAACCCCGGGCTCTTCACCGTGCTGCCGCGCCCGGTCACCATGACGATGGGGGACACGGAGGTCTATGCCGGCCAGCCCATCCCCGAGGTGGACTTCATCCTCGATGGATTGGCTGATTTCGACAACCGCGACAACGCCTTTCCCGACCTCATCTATCGCATCAGCGCAAGCGCTAATGTCCAGCCCAGAGTCGGGGCGGAGGTAACGCCGGCGGATGTGGATTTCGGCGTCTTCAACAATGAAGATTTTCTGGCGCGCTACCCCGACTACACCATCACCGCGGCGGAGACCGCGCCGCGTACCCTCGACGGCGGCGCGGAGGGCCCCGAGCCACCGACCGAAGCGACGCTGCCGGATGGCTGGACCGAACTGATGGTCGAGGATGTGCGCACCATACAGATTCCCCAGAGCGAGGATCGGGCGCCTCAGGTGATCCGGGTTTTGCACATCGGGACCCTCGCCGGCCTTAACGGCGGAGATCCTGCGCCGACTGGAAGAGGCCACCGCCGCCTTCGAAAATGGCGTAACCCCCGACGACGGCATGGAGTATGTCGAGACGGACACGGCACCGAGTTATGCCTTTGGGCTCCAGTCGCCGCAGATCCTGCGCATCGTGCTCCTCAACATGCTGCGAAAGGAGGCGATCTACGGCGGCGGGGCGCTGGATCAGCGGATTCGCCAGCTCTACTACTCCATCTCCGGCGACAACCGGGCCTTTACCGCCGAGGAGCTGGATCCCGCCTGGATTGATCTGTGGTTGGCGGACATCCACACCAATCCCGACAAGCAACAGGCAGGCCCCGGTGACCCGCGAAGCGTCCGACACCTTGCCGGAGGGGCTGCCGTTGGCGGCCCAGCCGGGCGAGGAGGTGCTGTTGCAACGCCTGCTTGGCGTACGTTTCCTGACCGGCGAGGCCGGGGAGGGGGCAGCGCCGGTCAGCGCCGAGGCCCCAATCTCCATCGCCCCCGGGCTGGAGATGCTCGACGACGGCGAGTTTCTCGCCACGCTGGGGGCGTTCATCGGCAAACCCGCCTCCATGAACTCCCTGCGGCGACTCGCCGCCGCCACCCGCCTGCATCTGGCCGCCAGTCGTTCCCCGTTCGCGGTGGTCTATCTGCCGGAGCAGGACATCACCGATGGCGTGGTAACCCTGCGGGTGGCGCCCAGTCGACTCGGCGAGGTACTGGTGGAGGGCAATTGCCTATTCAGTGATGATGACTACCGCCGCTGGCTGCGGGCCGTGCCAGGGGAAGCGATCGATGCGCGTCGGCTGGGCGAGGATATCGACTGGATCAACCGCAACCCCTTCCGCCAGCTGACGCCGACGGTGACACGGGGCCAAGCGCCGGGAACCACCGACCTGGTGTTGCGCGCCCGCGAAGCGCCCCGGGCCTGGTCGGCCTTCGCCGGCTTCAACAATCACGGCACGGTCACCTCCGACGAGCAGCGCCTGTTTCTCGGCGTCAACTGGGGGGATGCCTTCGGTCGCGGCGATCTGCTCGACCTGAATCTGAGCGCCGATCCCGCCGCGGACCATTTTCGCGCCCTCTCGGCGAGCTACCAAGGCTTTCTGCCCTGGCGTCATGTCGCCGAACCGTGGGGCAGCTACTCCACCACCGACGGCATCGTCGCGCCCCCCTTCTCCCTCGATGGCAGCGCCTGGCGGCTCGGTTTCGATTACGGGATCCCCGACGGCGCGGGCCAATGTCATTAACTTAAGCGCCACGCCAGGTTCCCGCCCTTGATGCGCCTTACTCCGGGGCAGCCCGGAAATCGCCGGGCCGGCATAGGATGTGCCGAATAAAAAGCCTTGTCGCTCGGTCGACGGCACATCCTATGCAGAACCAAAAACGGTCGGCGCACCCACGAAATGAGGCGCATCATTCCCGGAGAATGCCATGGTGGCTTAAGTTAATGACATTGCGGCGGGGGCTTGATGGGCAGTGAAGGCGGCGAGTGGATCCTGGGGCTGGACTTCAAGGCATCGGACAACAACTTCGCCTTCTCCGACACCCCGATTACCGATAACCTCACCCATGTGGTGCAACTGCGCGCCGGTTGGGCCGGCAACTGGCGACACGCGGGGCAGGCCGCGACCCGTGCCCGGATCGGGCTTGTCGCCGCCCCTGGCGACCTCAGTGATCGAAACGAAGATCGATACTTCACCATCAGCCGTGAAGGGGCCAGCGCCGACTACCTCTATGTTGCCGCCGAACTCGACCACCAGCGCGCCATCACTGAACGACTGACCTGGCATGCCAGGCTCAACCTGCAACTCTCCCGGGATCGCCTCATCGGCAGCGAACAATTCGCCGCCGGCGGCAACCTCGGCCCGCGCGGCTATGCCGAGGGGGAGCTCTACGCCGATAACGGCATCTCCCTGATTCAGGAGCTGATCCTGCCCCCGCTGAGTCCGCTGAGCGGCGATGATCGATTCAATCTGACCCCATTCCTGTTTCTCGACGCCGCCCGCGGCTGGCAGACCCACTCGCGCGGAGACGAGGAGGAGCGAGAGCTGCTGAGCGCCGGTATCGGTCTGCGCGTCGCCTTCGCCCCCAGGCTCAGCGGCGAGCTGGTCCACGGCTGGCAGTTGGACGAAGCGGCGCCCGGGGAGGATGCCAGCCACACCCACTTCTCTTTGGTGTTTTCCTATTGATGCGTTACAAGACTTGAATCCGGTCGTCAAGATGGTGGAACATGGCGCTTGGATCCCCAACTTTTCCAACATCGCCAATCGAGCGGATTGGCGCATTCCAATAGGTGCAGCTCATGAGTGGTGTTCAGGACGACTCCCGGTCGATCTCTTCGAAGCTCCCGGTCAAGGAGCCGATCCGCAAGTTTATCAAGCTCTACGCCCCGACAACGCTGCGTGAAAAGGGAATTGTCTGGTCGAGCGGATTGTTACTGGTCACCTGGCTGGTGATCATGCTGGTGTTGTCGATCATCTGGAGTCTGGAGCCGGATCACTTCGATGTCCAGGAGCTGGCCCGCCAGGAGGCGCTGGCCAGCGGCGGCCAGGTCGTCACCGGCTACACCACCACCGCGACGACCATTGCGCTGGCGGAGACCCTGCTCGACAAGAGCGGCGGCTACCTCACCAATGACATCGCCCCCCCGGGGGTGTGGCTGGACAATATCCCCAACTGGGAATTCGGCGTGCTGACCCAGGTGCGCGACATGGCGCGCGCGATGCGCAACGATTTCAGTCGCTCCCAGTCCCAGTCGATGGAGGAGAAGGACCTCGCCGAGGCCGAACCCCAGTTCAACTTCAACAACAACTCCTGGATCTTTCCCGATAGCGAGGGGGAGTACCGCAAGGGGGTTGAGCACATGCGCGAATATCTCACCCGGCTGAACGACGAAAACGAGCAAGGCGCCCAGTTCTTCGCCCGCGCCGACAACCTGGTCTCCTGGCTGGCGGTGGTCGACAAGCGACTCGGCGGCCTCTCCCAGCAGCTCGCGGCAAGCGTCGGCCAGACCCGGCTGAACACCGATCTGGCCGGGGACTCGGCCGCCAAACGCGCCACCGAGGTGAACATGCAGGCGCGGGTGAAGACCAGCTGGAGCCAACTTGATGATGTCTTCTACGAGGCGCGCGGCCACACCTGGGCGCTGATCCACCTGCTACGCGCCATCGAGGTCGACTTCAAGGACGTACTCGAGAAGAAAAACGCCCTCGTCAGCCTGCGCCAGATCATCCGCGAACTCGAACCGACCCAGCAGACGGTATGGAGCCCGGTGATCCTCAATGGCAGCGGATTCGGTCTGGTCGCCAACCACTCGCTGGTCATGGTCTCCTACATCTCCAAGGCCAATGCGGCGATTATCGACCTGAAGGCGCTGCTGACCCAGGGTTAATTATCGCGGAGCGCGCGGCTTGACGCGCACGTTCCGCTCGTTCGTCGCTCGTTACCAAGGTCACCTGTCGCTCGTTCCCAAGGTCACCTTGGGAACGCACGTCTTGCAAGCTCTTGCTTGCGAACAGATTTCGGGCAGCTAGAGCTGCCAAGACCGGGTTCCCAAGCTGGAGCTTGGGAACCAGCGGGAACGGAGCATGCCTTGGCGCGTCAAGCCGCGCGCTCCGCCGTAACGCGCCAGGCCTCCGCTCGTTTCGCTCGTCCGCTCGTTTTCGCTCGTCCCCAAGGTCTTCCTTGGGGACGCACGTCTTGCAAGCTCCAGCTTGCCGTCTCGCTGGGCACCGAGAGCTGCCAAGACCCGGGCGCCAGCAAACACCGCGGAGCGCGCGCAAGGCTGAAAGCATCGCTCCCCGCAAGGGGAGCCAAGCGTTATCGACCCGGTTCGAGGGGGGAGTACACGCCGTCAACGTCATTAAGATAAGCCACCATGGCGTTCTCCGGGAATGATGCGCCTCATTTCGTGGGTGCGCCGACCGTTTTTGGTTCTGCATAGGATGTGCCGTCGACCGAGCGACAAGGCCTTTTATTCGGCACATCCTATGCCGGTCCGGCGATTTCCGGGCTGCCCCGGAGTCAGGCGCATCAAGGGCGGGAACCTGGCGTGGCGCTTAAATTCGCTCGTCCCCAAGGTCTTCCTTGGGGACGC
>JAABSM010000017.1 GCA_011390365.1 Gammaproteobacteria bacterium | reverse complement strand
TTAAATTGGCGGGCTGTCGGGTGCTCGCAATTCGCTCGCCTGTCAGCCTCATCGCTTGTGTCCCGGGACAGACCACGTTTTAGCTATCCTCTATGAACAATTCGTCAATCGTCTCTGCGCCAAGGATGACATCCGCCCAGCGTTCCAGGGTAGTCAGGCCGGCCTGCTTGACCCGCACTTCATATTGCTGTGCGGCTTGGGGGCCGAATTTTTTGCGTAGTTGACGCAGCAGTATTTCGGCTTCGCCTTGCTGCATGCCGGCCTCTCTCATCCGGACGGATAATGCGGTCATGGCTTTGTTCTCCTCTGCGTAGTCTTGCTGGTAGCGCTTGAGCTCATTGTTGTCCAGGGCGGTGTAGATGTCGATAAAGTCCGCATATTTGAGTCGTCGCTCGGGGTCGGGTTCCAGCTCCATCAGACCGCGGGTGGCGGCGGCGTAGATTGCCAGCTTCTCTTCCGGGGCGTAGGCCATGCAGGGCAGGGTCAGCCGGGCGACGATGTTGGGGCTGTCGAGGTACTGATGGGCAGGGGTGGCGAACAGCGAGGTGCTGAGGTAGCTGAAGTTGAGGTAGTCCCGGTTTTCGCTGCCCAGCCGGAGTTGCTCTGGGCAGGTTCCGGGGTGCAGGAAGATGACGACGGGCACCAGGCGTTCGATATCGAAAAGCTCGCTCAGGTCGAGACAGTACTGGGCCAGGCGGTGAATAGAGAAGCGCTTGGGGTCGGTCTCTTCTTCCAGCACGAACAGGATGGCGCTGCGCCGACCGTCGCTCCATTCTACCAACAAGGGTACGTCCAGTTCACGAAAGCGCTCGCCGAGGCGCTCCTTCAGTTGCTCTTCCCGCACCGGGACGATGCGTGCGCCTGCATCTATGGCCTGGGCCTCTGATGCGGCGAAGAAGGCGAGGGCTTCTCGCGGGTAGTCGAGGATGAGGTTTTTGTAGTTTTGATCGTGATCCATGGGTTCAGGTGCGTTTTTTGTCTTGTCGGAATACGATCTTTCGGCCCCGGCCAGCGCCTTGCAGGTATGGCTTCCCCATATCGCTAGCGCCTCCTGTGACCAAGGGTGGCATCCTGCCACGCTTTCAGGCCAATGATGTCGATTTAGGGCATCCAGGCACGCTACCGCCCTCCCAATACAACAGGATAAAGAAGCATTTCCACTGGCCTTGATCACCGCTCCAGCCAGACCCGCCCGCCCCTTATTGAACAATGGGGAGAGCAAAGGCAGCCGCGAATGTGATGGGTCAGCGTAGCGCATCCGCCGAACGAAGTTCGGAAATGCCGGATGCGCTGCGCTTGTCCGGCCTACGTCTTGACGGGGCCTCTATATTGGAGTCCCCGCCTAGGCGTGGGTTCGTTCAGGCTGCGCCTTTGCACTCCGGGTAACTCTGGCCGGAGTCATAATCAAGGCATTAACTACTCCATGGCAGGGATGCTGGCGTTTAGCGCCTTTCCCACAGCAGCAGCTTGGGTCGCTTGCCAAGCTGTGCCGACATTCCGCCATACTCATCCTGGGTCAGGCACAAGGTCCGGATTTTTCGTCCGATGTACCTTTCGGTTTTTGTAACCAGATCCGTCAGGTTGCTGGAATCGATGCGACCCACCAACAACAGGTCGATGATGCCGGTGTCCCGCCCTTCCGCATAGTCATCAAGCAGATAGGCCTGTTCAAGATCCCCGAGGCGGTCGATGATGCTGTCGAGGATCCGGTCCATCCCTAGCGCCTTTTGCACCATGGAATTCAATTCCGGAAACAGCGGGTGTTTCTGGTTGGCGCGGTAGAGGATCTGGTTGCCGGCCTTTTCGGAGGTCAGCAAGCCGTTTTCCTTCATGCTCTGCAACTCTCCCTTGACGATGGAGGGGGAAAGCGCAAACTCTTCCGACAACTCCCGCAAATAGGCGCTCCGCTGGGGGTTGAGGAAGAGGCCCATCAGGATTCTGATGCGCGTCTTCGAGGTAATGATGCTGTTGAGGACCGACAAGTTGACCTACTTTGTTCACAATTTAAGAACAAAGTAGTAGAAACCACCGGCTCTTGTCAAGATCAAGCCGGGCATTTTCGTGACTCGTTGCATAGATTGTCGTCCGCCGGACCGCGAGCGGGCTGCCGGATTGCTGTGGTTGAGCCGCGGGTGTGGTAGCGGAGAGTGGGCGCCCAATGCCATTGAGTGGGCATCGCAAACTTGCCCACCCAGGTCGGTTGTCGAGCATGCTTGACAGGGGAAAGCAAGCCATTTCGGCTTCGGGATTTGCATCTTGCGCTGAATTTCTTTAAGGTGAGGATCATCTGTTGCTTGTGCATGACATCCCGCCTGTCTTGATCCTCACAGCGAACCTGTTTTCACGTTCTCCCACTTATTTTTCACTTTCCCTCAGGAGCCATACCATGACCACCGCTCAAAACGGCAATCGCGTAAAAGTTCACTACACCGGCACTCTGCAAGACGGTACCGCGTTCGACTCCTCCGTTGGTCGCGATCCGCTGGAGTTTACCATCGGCGAGGGTGGACTGATTCCTGCTTTCGAGCAGGCGGTGGTCGGCATGACCGCGGGTGAGACCAGGAGTGTCGACATCCCGGCCGCGGATGCCTATGGGGATCGCAGCGATGAACTGGTCCACGAAGTGCCGCGCAATGTCATCTCGGAGGATGTCGAGCTGGAGGTAGGTATGCCGTTGCAGGCCCAAGGGCCTGACGGGCAGGTAATCAACCTGTCCGTGGTCGCCTTCGATGACAACTCGGTGACGGTGGATGCCAATCACCCGCTGGCGGGTCAGGACCTCACCTTTGCCATCGAGGTGGTGGAGGTCGCGGCCTGATCGCTAGCCAGCTTGGTGTTGCCGCCCGGACTACGACGGGCGGCGCACAAATGCCATTTCGAGTACGGCGCCACACCTGATCGACCGGCTGAAATCTCCCCCGCCCCGGGTATCCAGCGATCAAGGCGTTAGTGCGAAACAGCGCCATTGTAGCCCGGATAAAGCGCGGCGAAATCCAGGAGATCAGAGCCGCGAATTCCCGGATTCCGCAGAGCTCCATCCGGGCTACGCGGTCCATGTTTCATCGTTCAGGGGTGTAATCTCGACTTCCAATGATCGTTAGCGCCCTTTTCACTGACCGCGACAGAGGTTTCTCGGGTAGTTTTCGAGAAGACATCCGCCATCATCGCCCGTTTATTTTCTTTGCTCCAGGTCCTTCACGGCCCAAGGGAATCGACAACCTCCTCACCGAAACGTCGTCGATATCTCGCCAACATGCTGGCATTTCCCTCCTGGCCACCGCAGTGGAGATAAATTATATCTCCGTCGTGATCCAGGCGAGTCAGCGCACGCCATCCTGGCGGATCGTAGAGGAGATCGAACTCGATCCCCGTCTCTCGCCTCAACGCCGACCAAAGCCTCAGATACCCCTCTTCGAGTCGCCCGAAGCGGGCCTTCGCTTCATCGCCGATGATTGCCGGGTAAGGGGGCGAAGTCAATTCCGCGAACTGTCGTCGCAGATAGTCCCGATCCCCGACGCAAGGGGTAGTCAGAACCGGAAAACTCAGGTGGCGGTGGAGATACACGGCGGTTGTTCCGGTACCAGATGGCACGAAAAGGATCGGGCGTCGAAGCTCCTGATTCCGGGCGAAGCGATTCAGCTCCCGGGCCAGCTCCCGCAGACCGATCTCCGCCTCGGCCATCGCCGCCCCCTGAGGAACGAAGAGGGTACCTGTAGGGCAGCTTTCCCGTTTTGGCGGTCGCCGGGTCTCGATCAGATTCATGCCCAACTCCAGGGCAAGGCCAAGGTTGCCGATCGGGGCGGTGCGCAGGGAGGCGGGTAAAGGGGGGATGTGGTAATCAAAGGGCCTGCCCTGGAAGTGGGCCAGCCGCGCCAGCGCCAGCATGGCATTGGATTGATTGCCGCCATGGGAGACGACGCGCCCTATCTTCGTCCAGTCAAGCGCCAGCAACCCGCGCAGTTTGCGCGCCTTGTTGCCGGGGAACGGGTGTAACCTGTCGTCACGCTTGACGAAATAGGGGCGTCCGCGAAACTCGACCTGTTCCATGGGCGATTCGACTAACCGCATACCTTGACTCTCCACCCCCGGAGCGTACCCCGTTTCTCGCTCCTCCGATTCCTGCTTGACAAACGACTCATTCAACCACGGTTTCCGCGGCAAGACCTACGCAGCCTTCGCCTCTCGCCGCCGAATCTGCCCCCAGCCGATCAGCCCCGCCAGCAGCAACGGCGGGATCAGGAGCCAGTCCTTGTCGGGCTGAGGCAGCGCCTCCTCGAAACCCAGCACCCGCACGGCGAAGCCAGGGATCAACCCCACCTCCTCCGCCGGGCTCAGAAAGCCGATGGTATCGATGCGCAGGGCGTCGCCTTCGGGTTGGGTGATCAGGCCGAGCTTTTCCAGCACCCGCTCCGCCGCGCCCTCGGGCCGCTGAAAGGCCAGGGTGCGCTGGATGATCTCGCCCTCCCCCTCCTCTACCTCGACGATCAGCTTGAAGGTCTCGCCAGCCTGCCAGCCCTCGGCGGCTTGGGTGAATTCGATCGCCGGGCGGGTCTCGCTCGGCGGGTAGATCTGATCCATCCAGAAGCCAGGGCGGAACAGGGAGAAGACGATCAGCAGCAGCGCGCCCACCTCCCACCATTTGCATTTGGTCAGCCACCAGCCCTGGGTCGCGGCGGCGAAGAGCAGCATCGCGGCCAGGGAGGAGGCCAGCACCACCAGGAATTCGGGGATGCTGTCGATGCCGATCAGCAGCAGTTCGGTGTTGAACACGAACATAAAGGGCAGGATGGCGGTGCGCAGGTCGTAGTAGAAGGATTGCAGGCCGGTCTGAATCGGGTCCGCGCCAGAGATGCCGGAGGCGGCGTAGGCGGCCAGGCCCACCGGCGGGGTATCGTCGGCGAGGATGCCGAAGTAGAAGACGAACAGGTGGATCGCCACCAGCGGGATCTCCAGACCGTGGGAGGCGGCCAGCTGGGCGATCACCGGGGCCATGAGCGTGGAGACCACGATGTAGTTCGCGGTGGTGGGCAGGCCCATGCCGAGAATCATGCAAATCACGGCGGTGAGTATCAGCATCAGCGGTACCGAGCCGAAGGAGAGGATCTCCACCAGATCCCCCAGCACCTGACCGATGCCGGTCAGGCTCACGGTGCCCACCACGATACCGGCGGTGGCGGTGGCGACACCGATGGGGATCATGTTGCGTGCGCCGTCGCGCAGGGCGACGACCAGATCCCGCCAGCCGTCCTGAAAACCGGGAAGCAGGGGTTTGCCGCTGAATAGCCGTTTGAGTGATCGTTGAGTCAGCAGGATCGCCACCAGCAGCAGGATGGCATAGAACACCGCGGTGGCCGGCGACAGCCGCAGCAGCATCAGGCACCAGATCAGCACCACGATGGGCAGCAGGAAGTGCAGGCCACCGCGCAACGCCTCGCCGGGGGTGGGCAGTTGGGCGCCGTCGAGTTGTTCTGGATCCAGCTGATCCGGCAGCGGGTGGCGGGCCTCCAGGTACATCAGGGCCACGTAGCCGCCGAGAATCAGCACCCCGTTGGCCCAAAAGGCGTAGTCGCCGCTGATGCGGGTCACCAGGTCCACCGCCAGCCAGGCGACGAAGGAGAAGACCGCCAGCCCCGACAGGGAGAGCCCCCAACCCAGCAGTTTGGCCTGCAACGGGCGATAGGGCAGCGGATGGCCCTGCATGCCGGCCTTCACCGCCTCCAGATGCACCACGTACATTAAAGCGATATAACTCAGCAGCGCCGGCAACAGGGCGTGCTTGATGACCTCCAGGTAGGAGATGTTCAGATACTCCACCATCAGGAAGGCCGCCGCGCCCATCACCGGCGGCATCAGCTGGCCGTTGGTGGAGGCGGCAACCTCGATGGCCCCGGCGCGAAAGCCGGGGAAGCCCACCTTCTTCATCAGCGGAATGGTGAAGGTGCCGGTGGTGACCACGTTGGCGATGGATGAACCGGAGATCATGCCGGTGAGGCCGGAGGCCAGCACCCCCGCCTTGGCCGGTCCGCCCCGCAGGTGGCCCACCAGCGAATAGGCCACACGAATAAAGTATTGGCCGCCGCCGGCCTGCTCCAGCATGCTGCCGAAGAGCACGAACAGAAAGACGAAACCGGCGGAGACCCCGACGGCGACGCCGAACACCCCCTCGGTGCCCAACCACTGGTGGGAGGCCACCCGCTCCAGCGAGGCCCCCTTGTGGGCCATTACGTCCGGCAGCCAGGGGCCGGCGAAGGTGTAGCCCAGAAAGACCAGGGCGATAATGGTCAGCGGCCAGCCCAGGGCGCGGCGGGTCGCCTCCAGCAGCAGGATCACCCCCGCCACCGCCACGCCGATGTCCAGCGCGGTGGGATCGCCGGCGCGATTGGCCAGGTCACCGTAGAACAGAAACAGGTAGAGGGCGCAAAAGGCGGCCATGCCCCCCAAGGCCCAGTCGTAGAGCGGAATCCGATCCGTCGCGGCCTTGTTCCGCCCGGGGAAGGAGAGAAAGACCAGAAAGATGGCGAAGCCGAGGTGGATGGAGCGGGTCTCGGTATCGTTGAAGACGCCGAAGCCGAACTGGTAGGGGATGGGCGAGGCCACCCAGAGCTGGAACAGGGACCAGAGGATGGCGGCGCCGGAGAGGAAGCGCCACTGCCAGCCCTTGGGGTGGCGGCGGCCCTGTTCGACGGACTCCAGGAGCTGTTCAGGAGATCGGGTCATCTCGAAGGGTTTCCATGGATGGGCGGGGATGGTTCCGTCACGGAGGCGCGGAGATCACGGAGAACCCTCCTCCGTAAGAGCCCTTGTGAATATGGCTGGCGCTGCGCCCTTTCACCGCGGAGCGCGAGGCTAGACTCGCCAACGAAGCACACACTGGCGCGTCAAGCCGCGCGCCCCGCCGGGTTGCGGTCGCCGGTCGGGTGTGCAACACCCGACCGGCTCAGACCGGCTCAATTCCAGCTCCCCATTGGGATGGGTAAGATCTCGCACCGAGGAACAGAGATCACGGAGGAAAATTTCTCTGTGTGCTCCGTGCCGCCGTGAGAGTTTTCTGGGCCTGGCAATACCCGCAAAACCTGCGCGCGGCTCTACTACTGCTCGTCGAAGTAGCGCTGCGCGCCGGGGTGGACCGGGGCGGAGTTGCCTTGGCGCATACTTTCGGCGGTCAGGGTTTCAAAGGCGGGGTGGAGCTTGCGGAAGGTGTCGAGATTATCGAACACCGCCTTGGTGACCTGATAGACCGCCTCGTCGGAGACGTCGGCGCTGGTCACCAGGGTCGCCTTGACGCCGAAGGTGGCGGTATCCTGATCACTGCCGCGGTACATGCCGCCGGGGATGGTCGCCTTGGCGTAGTAGGGGTTCTCCGCCACCAGCGCATCCACCTCGGGACCTGCCACCGGGATCAGCACCGCGTCGCAGGCGGTGGAGGCCTCCTTGATGGAGGCGTTGGGGTGGCCGACGGTGTAGACCATGGCATCGATCTTGTTGTCGCACAGGGCGCGGGCCTGCTCGGCGGCCTTAAGCTCGGAGGCAAGGGTGAAGTCGTCCCTGCTCCAGCCCAGTTTCTCCATCAACACCTCCATGGTGCCGCGCTGGCCGGAGCCGGGATTGCCGATATTGACCCGCTTGCCCTTGAGGTCGCTCAGGGTCTTGATACCGCTGTCGGCACGGGCCATCAGGGTGAAGGGTTCGCTGTGGATGGAGAAGACCGAGCGCAGTTTGTCGAGGGGACCCTGCTCCTCGAACTTGGAGGTACCCTTCATGGCGTGATACTGCCAGTCGGACTGGGCGACGCCGAAGTCGAGCTCGCCATTACGCAGGGTGTTGAGGTTGAAGATGGAGCCGCCGGTGGACTCCACCGAACAGCGCAGCCCGTGCTCCTTGCGCTTGTGGTTGACGAGCCGGCAGATGGCCCCGCCGGTGGGGTAGTAGACGCCGGTGATACCGCCGGTACCGATGCTGATGAACCGCTCCTGATCCGCCGCCTGTGCGACCCCGAACCCGACAGAGCCCGCGAGGATTGCGGCTAAGGCAATGATTTTCATATTAACAACTCCTCTTGTGAGATTTTCCCAGGCATGGATGGCCCGCCACACCCTTGCGCAGAAACCGCCCCCATACCCGATCGTCAACAAAAAGGGGGCCTGAACCCCCTTCGAAAAAATGTGGCCCTGAGGCCTATCGATCGCCGATCAGCCCCACCAGATCCACGACCCGCGAGGCATAACCCCATTCATTGTCATACCAGTAGACCATGCGCAGCTTTCGCTCCTCTCTCACCGAGGTCCAGCGCTGATCGATATTGGCCGAATATTCACTGGCGCGATAGTCAATGGAGACCAGGGGCGCTTCAACGCTCTGGAAGATGGGTCTCTCCTGGGTGCGTTCTCTCTCCGCGAACAACCCCATCACACCGTCCCGATCGGTCGGCTTCTCCAGCTCCACATTGAGTACCGCGCCGGAGACGATACTGGTAGGGACGCGAAAGGAAAAGGACTCGATGCGGGAATTGATCCCCGGAAAAACCGCCTCCGCGGCGAGCACCGCGCTGGTGGACTTCGGAATGAGGTTATTATCCGCCGCGCGCCCCAGGGCGTGGGCGGAGGTATTATCCTGGGGATGGAACCAGGTCGCACCTTGTCCGTCCAGCAGGTTCTGGCTGTTAAGCCAGGGATGTACCGTGGTCAGAGAGCCGCCGACGACGCCGAACCGCCCTTCCAGCAGCTTGATCACCGGCGCCAGCGAGATGGTATCGCAAATACTGCTCGACAGGCGGCGATGGCTGGCGGGATCGAACTCCTCCTCGTTGACGCCGAAGATGATGGTCTTTACCGCCCCCCCCGGATCCGCGGTATAGGTCTGTACCATGTAGTCGATACCGCCGTCGCCGGAGGCGAGATAGGCGCCATTGTCCGGATGGCCGGAGGACTCGATGACCACATCCACGTCATGCTGGCGCCAGGGAACCGAGCCGACATTGGGGAAGTGATGGAGGGCGCTGCGTTGCTTGCCGACGACCAGCTCCCCCTGCTCGAAGGTCGCCGGCTGCTCCAGACGCCCGTAGGTGGAGTCGTACTGAAGCAGATAGGCGATATTGGCGCCGTCCGGATTGATGTCGTTGATCGCCACCACGTCGAACAGATCGCGCTGGGCATTGATCCGGTAGATCGCCCGCCCGATTCGCCCAAACCCGTTGATTCCCACCCGCAAACGACTTTTTTCACTCATCTTGGCGCCTCGAATATCCCGCTGATTATTGATAGTAAGGTCGACGCAATCTACTCCACCAGACCCTTCAGATCAGCCAGATCCTTCAAGTGCCGGAACCGCTCGGCGGCCTCCGGATCCACATACCCCCAGGTCGCCAGCCATGGCTCGACCGGGAGATCCGAAACCTGTTGCAGATGAACTACATTGTCATCGACGAAGAGATACGTCTCGGAGGCCTGTTGGTCATTTCGATCACGAAAGAGCGTCTGAAAGCTGACGCGCTTGTCGGTCGCAATCTCCTTGCCGTAAACCCCCAATATCCGCCCATGATAGCCGCTGAACTCCGCCAGGCGCATAACCGAGTCCGCATCTTTTGTGGTAATGACATAAAACGACGGGAATCCAATATCCAGTACCGCCCGGCTCTGCTCGAACAGGCGATGCAGCCCCAACCAGTGGTCCATATCCTGCTTCAGGCGATCGCGGCTGGCGAAGAAGCGAGGGCCGAAATCCTCGCGCATCGCCCGCGTCGCCTCACGCATCGCGTCATAGGACTCCCGCGTCAATGTCTCGCCCCCCTGCTCGAAGGCATGGAAAAGGACGCCGAAATCGTTCGCCGGCCCCACCAGATAGCGATATTTGAGGAAGTAATCCCGCAGTCCGGGTTCGATCTCATCCGGTCCGCTCACGGCGGCATCGTGATAGGCGTTGTAACCCGTCACCAGGCACTCCACCGCGCTATCGCACAGCACGCCATCGAAATCGAGGCAAAGAATCTTCTTCATGACTACTCGTAGAAATTATCCGTGGCCCTCGCGAAGGCCTCATAAATGGAGGGCACATCAAGCTCGCGACGCTTGATCGCCGACTTGCGCAGCCCGATCAGATACTGGCGGGTCTCGGCGTTGGGGATCTCCGAGGCCTTCTTCTTTTTCTTGGCGATCTCATAGGCCATGCGCCCCGCCACCTCACCCTGCTCATACCCCGAAGCGGCAACGGACATCATACCGCCCTCCTCGGTGATGATCGCGGCCAGCCCCAGCACCGGAACCGGGGAATTCTGCTCGGTCCAGCTCATCACCTCTCGCGGCAAAACGAACTCCTTGCCGCCCTTCGCCTTCTTCACCTGTCGGTAATCACTGACGAGCAGCACGTCGTTGGTCTTGTCCGCGCCAAGCACGAACTCCTTCCACTCGTCGAAGGTCTCCACCGCCACCGGCTCTTTCCAGCGTACCTTGGTAAACTTGTAATTCTCTGGATCATAGGCGGTCAGGCCGGCCTGGAACGAGAACGAGGCGTCCCCCAGCAACTGCACCTTGGGTTTCTGGGTCCGTCCCCCGCCCGTGGCCTCCCAGATCATGCTCACGGTATCCTCCACCGCCTTCAGCGGCTTGCGCTCCAGGATACCCGTCACGTTGGACGCCATGTTATAGCCGTAATCTTCCTCAGCGGCGTTGACCCCGCCGTACACCACGCTGATGCCGGATTTACTCATGTAGCGCATGCCCACCAGACGCTGGCCGATGTCGTCGAAGATCACCAGCACGTCCGGCTGCCAGCGGTCGATGGTACGCCGCGCGATCTCCGTCGCGGTACGCCGAAACGCCTCATCGCCATGGTTCTTGAGATCCATGTAGTGGTAACGCAGGGTGACATCCTCATGCTCGGAGAAGAAGCGTTCCAGGCCGATATTGATCTCCTCCACCCAGCTGTAGTCATTGAGGTAACTATGCAGGATCAGGATGCGGGGCTTTTGCGCCTTGTGGAAGTAGACCAGAACACACAGCAGCACCACGAATGCCAGCTTGGCGAGAATAAGCAACCGATTCTTCATACAATATCCAGATATTTCCAGTAAGGAATGGAGACATAGATCGCGGCGACCCTTGCCAGGGTCATGACGAAGTTGAAGATCAACACCCGTGTCTCGTCATAGCGCCCTTCCAGCCCGAAGGTGCCGAGAATATTCTTCATCTGCACATGGTAAGGGGCCTGGTAGGGGAAGATGTAGCTTTCGCACATGGTCAGAATCACGAACCCGATCAGCCACAGCGAGACACCCGCGGTGCTGGCCAGGGGGAAGAGGATGGTCACCAGCAGGATCTCCAGCACCAGCTCTGGCAGGGCGAGACGCACGATAATGATCAACCCGCACAGCGCCAGCACGAAACCGGTGAGATCCTCCTTCATGTAGTCTCCCACCCAGGCGAAGGTCTCGGCGATCACCCCCTCGATGCCGGTCATCTTCATCACCGGCACCCAGGCGATGATGGAGCCGATGAAGATCAGGATCGACCAGTCGATACGCTGGCTCAGATCCTCCTTCTTGAGGGCGCCGAAAAAGAGCAGCGCCAGCAGGATCGCCATCGACATCCAGGGGATATCCACCTTGTGCAAAGAGGTCGTCAGGATACCCGCCAACAGCAACAAGATGGCGGCGATGGTCGCCCACTCGGTGGAGGAGAGGGGACCGAGCATGCGCGACTGATTGCGCACTACCTCCTTGGGGACGTGAAACTCGCGGTTGTTGCGAAAAAACACGGGCATCAGCAGGAAGTAGAGCAGCAGCAGCACGCCGCCGGCCACCAGTGAGGCCCACAGCCACTGCATCCACTGGAAGGCGAACTGGGTCTGGGCGTCGAACATACCGAAGACGATCAGGTTCGCCGGCTTGCCGGTGAGGAAGATGGACGCCATCAGGCTCAGTCCCAACACCCCGCTGGCGACGAACTGGGCCGCCATGCGATCGTTGCGCCCGGCCCCGGAGATCTCGATCATATCCGCGACCGAAGGGGTTACGATAACCGTCCGGCCCAACTGGGAAGGCAGAATCGGCGTCAGAATGACGCCGGGCAGAAACAGGCTGACGCTGTACCAGAACGGGGAGCCGGGAAAGATGCGCAGCATCGCCAGCGAGATGCGGTAGGTAAGCCCCGACATCACCATCAGCGCCCCCACCGCAAAGATGGAGAGGAGCATGAAAAACCCATCCGAGGCGAACCCCGCCACCGCCACCTTTGGCGACGCGACGTCGAAGAGAATGAAGGCGAGCACGCTGAACAGCGGTGCCACGAACGCGGGAACCAGGTCGAACAACCACATCACCATGGTCACGCCGATAATGGCGAGAAAATAGATCGCGTTGGTTTCCAGCCCCATGTCGGGGCCGTACTGAAGCACCGCGGCGGGAACCAGCACCGCCAGCAGCCAGCCGAGCAGGCGAATCGTCGTTCCGCTGGCGGTAATCGTCTGCTCGCTCTCCACCTCCGTCTTGCGCCGCACCGCGGCCACGGTCGTCTCGAGATCACCCTGCCCGGTCACGGATGTACGCATCATCAACTGCTCGAAGAGGATGGTGCGCAGCCTGGGGGAGCCGTTGATCACCTCTCCCAGCCGCCTTTTCGGGAACAGGTAGACCACCGATGTCTCAGTGGCCGCCGCACTGCCGATCAATACCTCGCTGCCTAGCAGCGTCTCTTCGCCAAGAGGCGCATGCGCGGTAACCAAGGACTCCTTGTCACCATCCTTGAACAGCAGGTTGCCCTTGCCGACGAGGAAGATATATTCGCTGGAGCCGCCCTCTTCATAGAGCATCTCCCCGGCGGCGAGATCACGCCGTCGGACATGGCCCAGGATACGCGCTCGGTCCATCGGGCGCATTTGTCGAAACAGCGGATTCCCGATAACGAATTCGATATCGCTACTTTCTAAGGATTTCATTATATGATGTCGAGTTTCATCCAGATTGGTATGGAGGCCAGGATTACCGCCATGCGCATGATCGCCATGATCAGGTAAGCCAGGTTCGCTTTCCCTTCGTTAACCACCCCCGCCAGGCCATGCAGCTCAAGCGCACTCTCCGCTTGCACCCGCTGGATATCCTGATAGGCGAAGACCGATGCCTCCGCCATCATGAGAATGATAAAGCCAATCGCCCAGGGGGAGACCCCGGACTCGTTGGCCACCGGCATAAGCGTCGTCGCGAATACCACCACCGCGACGTGATAGGGCAGAAAAAGGCGCAGGCCCATCATAGCAAGGGAAAGGAGGATTGCGAAGAGGAAAAACTCGTTCTTCATGTACCAGCCTACCGGCTCCAGCAGCTCGGCGATCAGATCATCCATGCCGATCATGGAGATCACCCCGGGCCAGGCCAGCACCGCGCCGATGAAGACCAGTATCGGCCAATCTATGCCATTCTTGAAATCCCGGTTCCCGATCACCCCGAACAGTAGCAGGATAACGCTGATGGTGAGCATCAACCAGGGGATCTCGATCCTGTGAAACTTGACCGTCGGAATCAGGATGACCATGCACACCAGGGTGATGAGGGTGCCCATCTCCAGCGCCGACATGCCCCCCAGCGCCCGACCCTGCTCCTTGAGCTTCTCCTTGGAGAGCTCGATCCTGCGCCCATCCCGAAACAGCGCCCACATCAGCAGCAGATAGCCGGCCATCAACAACAACCCAGGCAACGAGGCGACGAATAACCAGTAGAGCCAGTTGAAGGTAAAACGGGTCTGTTCATCGAACAGACCGAACATCACCAGATTCATGGCGCTGCCGGTGAGAAAAATGGGCGACATCAGGGAAATGCCCAGTACCGCGCTGGTCACGAACTGGGTTGCGGTATCATTGCGCCGGCCCCGGTCCCCCAGGTTCATCAACTCGATCAGAAACGGCTGCAAGATGGAGATTCGCCCCGCCTTGCTCGGCACCAGCGGCGTCAGGAAAACGCCGACCATGAACAGACTGAAGCTATACCAGATACGGCCCTTTGGTACCCGACGCAGCAAGCCGATGGAGAGACGGTAAGCCAGGCCGGACTTGATCATCAGCGCGCTGATGCCGAACACGCTCAGACACAGAATGAAGGTCCCGGATGAGAACCCCGACAGGGCGACCCGCGCCGGCGCCACCTCCAGCAGCACCACCAGCAGCAAGGTGAACAGGGGCGGCACGAACGGCGGTACCAGATCGAAAACCCACATGATCACCGCTTCGCCGATGATGCCGAGAAACAGCAGCACGTCGGTGGTCACCCCCAGCGAATCCCGCATTAGATAGAGCGGAAGGGGAAACAGGATCGCCAACAGCCACCCCAGCAACTGTCGATTGAGGCCCTTCCCCTCGCCACCGCCCCCCTTTTCATCGGAATCCGCGATTTTCGGAACCGCACCCCGATCGAGAAAACGGCGATCGTAGGCGGCAAAAAAACCCTTCAGTACCTTGCTGTCGCCTTCCGCGAGCTGGCTCAGTTCGGAGACGGGTATCGAGATCAGGGTCACATCGGTACGCGCCTTCGCATCATCCCGAAACTCGGCATAGCCGACCACCCCCTCCAGCCCGATCGCCCCCTTCTGGCGCATGCCGATCCGCTTCTCGCCGCGCTGCAACGCCAACCACCCCTTCTCAATGAGGTAGATATGATCCGCGGTATCCCCCTGTCGGTAGAGCCACTCCCCCTCGCCGACGCGCAGTCGCGCGGCGTTATTGAGCAGCCGCGCAATACCGACCCTGTCGCAATCGCGAAACAGGGGATCTTCCAGGAGAATCTCGGCCTGGATGGTGGAGGCGAAATCCTCGTTATCCTGGCGCTGGTGCGGTCCATCGGTCATTGGCATGTTTCAACTTGTTGTTATGGGGCTCACGCCCTCGCGATCGCGGCGACCTGGGCAGCATGGCGCTTGCAGGTGTCATGATCGCGCTAGAGCGAAAAAGGCTGGCTATTCTATCCCGATGGTTACGGAAAGCAATCACACCAGCCGCTTCGACATGCGCGAAAGGCGTGCTGAGTCAGGGGTCGCGGAGGCTATCGCGCCGCAGCGGGTTGCGCAAACCGTAAACCACCTCTCCAAACCAGGGCGGCCTCCCGTGCCCCGTCAAGCTGGCCAATCGCTCCAGCCGATCGGCGGTGGCCTCCCCCTGGTGGATGGTACGCATGCGCGTCAAGGCGCCCGCGAAGGCCCAGGCCGAGAGCTCCTCATCGTCGAGGACGACCCCGACCTCAAGCAATAGCGCATAGTCCGGATAGGCCGCCGCCGCCCGGCGCAGCCGCTCCAGCGTCGGGCGAAGCCGTTGCACGGCGGCGAGCGCCGGTGCGGCACTCGCCCCCGCCCCACCTTCCTGTTCGGGCGAGCGACGGTCAAGCAAGGCGTCCATCACCTGGTGAACTCCGGTCATGTCCAGACAATCCATCATCACCCTGCCACGACCGCCGGCAAACCGCGCATGAAGCCCTCACAACACGCGCTCGGCCCGGTATAATCCCTCGAATTCTGGCTTAAATATTGCATGATTATTAATCGGCTCTATTGCGCAACCGGCTACTGACCTGCTATTTTAATCCTGGCAATCGCCCCACTTCCGGAGGTCAATGTGTTCCGCAAGATTCTGATCGCCAATCGCGGCGAGATCGCGGTGCGAATCATTCGCGCCTGCACCGAAATGGGCATCCGCTCGGTAGCCATCTACTCCGAGGCGGATCGTTACTCCCTTCACGTCAAGAAGGCGGACGAGGCCTATTGTATCGGCGCCGACCCCCTCGCCGGCTATCTCAACGTCTACCAGATCGTCAATCTGGCGATGGCCACCGGCTGCGACGCCATCCACCCAGGCTATGGTTTCCTCTCGGAAAACCCGATGCTCGCCGAGGCCGCCGCCAAGCGGGGCATCTCCTTCATCGGCCCCAGCCCCGAGGTGATCAGCCGCATGGGTGACAAGACCGAGGCCCGCTACGCGATGCAGGACGCGGGGGTGCCGGTCACGCCCGGCTCCGACGGCAACGTCCACAGCGAAGAGGAGGCACTGGTCATCGCCGAAGAGCTGGGCTATCCGGTCATGCTCAAGGCCACCTCCGGCGGCGGCGGTCGCGGTATTCGCCGCTGCGACAGCGCCGCCGAACTGAAGCGCAACTACGAACGGGTCATCTCCGAGGCGACCAAGGCGTTCGGACGCGCCGACGTATTCCTCGAAAAGTGCGTGGTCAAGCCGCGCCACATCGAGGTGCAGGTGCTCGCCGACCACCACGGCAACGTCATTCACCTGTTCGAGCGCGACTGCTCGATCCAGCGGCGCAACCAGAAACTGGTCGAGATCGCCCCCTCGCCCCAACTCGGTGACGCCCAGCGCCAGTACATCGGCGGGCTGGCGGTGATCGCCGCCAAGGCCGTGGGCTACACCAACGCCGGCACGGTGGAGTTCCTGATGGACGATCAGGATCGCTTCTACTTCATGGAGATGAACACCCGCGTTCAGGTAGAGCATACCATCACCGAGACCATCACGGGAGTGGATATCGTCGAGGAGCAGATTCGCATCGCCTACGGCCTGGAGCTGCGTTTCCAACAGGACCAGATCCGTATCCGCGGCTACGCCATGCAATTGCGCATCAACGCCGAGGACCCGAAGAACAACTTTCTGCCCTCGTTCGGGCGCATCTCCCGCTACTACGCCCCCGGCGGCCCCGGGGTGCGGGTCGACACCGCCATCTACACCGGCTACACCATTCCGCCCTACTACGACTCGATGCTCGCCAAGGTGATCGTCTGGGCGCTGGACTGGGATGACGTGGTACGGCGCGGCAAACGGGCGCTGCGCGACATGGGCGTATTCGGGGTGCGCACCACCATCCCCTACTATCTGGAGATTCTCAACTCCGAAGAGTTCCGGAACGGCAAATTCAACACCGGCTTCGTCGAAGCCCACCCGGAACTGATCGAATACTCGTGCAAGCGCCGCCGCGAAGATCTGGCGGTGGTGCTGGCCGCCGCCGTCGCCGCCCACGCGGGATTGTGAAAAGCTTCAAGCCGCTAGCCGCTACATAAAGAATTCGTATGCAAGAGGTACCCAACATGCCAAAGGTCCACATCTCCGAACTCGTCCTGCGCGACGGCCACCAATCCCTGCTGGCGACACGCATGCGTACCGAAGACATGCTGCCGATCTGCCCCAAACTCGACGCCATTGGCTACTGGTCGCTGGAGTGCTGGGGCGGGGCCACCTTCGACGCCTGCGTGCGCTTTCTGCGTGAAGACCCCTGGGAGCGCCTGCGCCAACTGCGCGAGGCGCTGCCCAACACCCGCTTGCAGATGCTGCTGCGCGGCCAGAACCTGCTCGGCTACCGCCACTACTCCGACGATGTGGTGCGCGCCTTCGTGGCAAAGGCCGCCGCCAACGGCATGGATGTCTTTCGCATCTTCGACGCGCTCAACGACCTGCGCAACCTGAAGACCGCCATCGCCGCCACCAAGAAGGCGGGCAAGCATGCCCAGGGCACCATCTGCTACACCACCAGCCCGGCCCACAGCATCAAGGCCTTCGTCAGGCAGGCCAGAGAACTCAAGGCGATGGATTGCGACTCCATCGTGGTCAAGGACATGGCCGGGCTGCTCACCCCCTACGCCACCGCCGAGCTGTTCAAGGCGCTGTCGGATGCGGTGGATCTGCCGCTCCACCTCCACTCCCACGCCACCGCCGGGCTTGCCGAGATGTGCCATCTGAAGGCGATCGAGAACGGCTGCACCCACATCGACACGGTGATCTCCTCCCTCGCCGGCGGCACCAGCCACGCCCCCACCGAGAGCATGGTCGCGGCCCTCGCCGGTACCGAATACGACAGCGGCCTGGACCTGGAGAAGACCCAGGAGATCGGCGTCTACTTCCACCAGATCCGCAAGAAATACCATCAGTATGAGAGCGACTTCACCGGCGTCGATACCCGCGTCCAGGTCAACCAGGTCCCCGGCGGCATGATCTCCAACCTGGCCAACCAGCTCAAGGAGCAGAACGCCATCGACCGCATGAACGAGGTGCTTACCGAGATCCCCAAGGTGCGCAAGGACCTGGGCTACCCGCCGCTGGTCACCCCCACCTCCCAGATCGTCGGCACCCAGGCGGTGCTCAACGTCCTCACCGGCAAGAGCTACCAGACCATCACCAACGAGGTGAAGCGCTACCTCCAGGGCGGCTACGGCAAGGCCCCGGCGCCGGTCAACCCCACCCTGCAGCAACAGGCGGTGGGCAAGGAGGACCTGATCGAATGCCGCCCCGCCGACCTGCTCAATCCGGAACTGGAAAAGCTGCGCGAAGAGGTGGACGGCCTCGCCAGCTCGGAAGAGGATATCCTCACCTACGCCATGTTCCCCGATGTCGCCCGCACCTATCTCCAGCAACGCGCCGACGGCACCCTGCAACCGGAGCCCCTGGAGCCGCCCAAGGAGGCGGGTGACAACAAGAACGCCCCCACCGAATTCAACGTGGTGCTGCACGGCGAGAGCTATCACATCAAGGTCACCGGCGCCGGCCACAAGGACCAGTCGGTGCGCCAGATGTACTTCACCGTCGACGGCATCCCCGAAGAGGTGGCCCTTGAGACCCTGGATGAACTGGTACTGGCGGGCGGCGCCCGGGGCGCGGTCAAGGAGTCCATCGAGGGCGCCCGCCCCCGCCCCAGCAAACCCGGCCACGTCGCCACCTCGATGCCCGGCAACATCGTCGACGTGCTGGTCGCCGAGGGCGACGCGGTCGAGGCGGGCCAGGCGGTACTGATCACCGAGGCGATGAAAATGGAGACCGAGATCCAATCTCCTATCGGAGGAAAGGTGGTCAAGCTATATGTCAAAAAGGGCGACGCGGTCAACCCCAACGAGGCGTTGATGGAGATCGAACCCGCCTGATCAACATCCGTATTCATCACTAACGGCAACGGCGACGCAGGCATCAAACTCTCCGCCGCCGATGACGGCGATCTGCGCTCGCTATCCCCTTTTCGGGTAAAATGGGCCGAAATGGAGAGCCACGCCACCCCCGATTTCGATAACCACGCACCCATCGGCGTCTTCGACTCCGGTGTCGGCGGTCTATCGGTACTCAGGCATATTCGCCAGCGCCTGCCCCATGAATCCCTGATCTATGTCGCCGATACGGCATGGATGCCCTATGGCGACAAGGCCACCGCAACCATTCGCGAACGCACCCTGCGGCTCGCCGAATCCCTCCTCGACGCCCACTGCAAGATGCTGGTCCTCGCCTGCAACACCGCCACCGCGGCGGCAGTGAAAGAGGTTAGGGCGCAATGGCCGGGGCTGACCGTGGTTGGCATGGAGCCCGGCCTGAAACCCGCCATCCACGGCAGCCCCCGGCGCAAGGTCGGCATCCTCGCCACCAGCGGCACCCTGCGCAGCGACAAGTTTCGACTCCTGCTGGAGCGCTACGGCGCCGGAGCGGAGGTGATCAGCCAGCCCTGCCCCGGTCTCGTCGAACAGGTCGAACAGGGCGCCCTGGACGATCAGCGCACCGCGGCGCTTTTGCGCGACTATCTCACCCCACTGCTCGCCCAGCAGATCGACACCCTGGTCCTGGGCTGCACCCACTACCCCTTTCTCATCCCGCTGATTCGTCGCGTCACGGGAGAACAGCTTACGATCATCGACACCGGACATGCCGTCGCCAGACAGGTGGAGCGATTACTGGATGAACGGGGACTGCGGCACCCCCTCGCGACATCCGGCCAAAGCCGTTTTTACACTACCGGCGACCCCCGCGTTCAACATCCCCTGTTCCAGTGCCTGTGGGGAGAGGAGGCCCGACTCGACTACTGGTCCACCGCCCCCCCCCCTGCGCGACCCGCGCCGTGAGCCAGGACGCACAATTCCACACCCTCGGCTACGCGGTACGTCCCAAAGTGATGGCGCAACGGCTGGGATCCGTCTCCATCGTGCTGACCCTGCTCAACGCCGTGCCCTTGCTGCTTGTTAGTCCGACATTGGCGTCTCTTTGTCATCATAATTTGGCTACGCGCCGCGCTATTACGGATCGTGGCAACGCCCTGGATTGTTACGCGCGGGCGCGACTCGGTGCGAATCTCCTCAACGGGCCTGCTCCAACTCGTGCGGCGCCCGCCAAGTTACCATGAATAATGAGCGGCATAGGGTGTTGATTTTTTATATAAATAGTGTTAACGATTATTTAGCGGGTGCTGCACTAGCGCTGCGTCGAGCCGCACAATGTGACACCCCCCCGAGGATGACGCACACCGCTCACCGAAACCACTTTACCAACGCCGACTGTACCAGTAGGATTCCGCTTGCCAACGCGAAAAGCCCGTCACGCGGATTGAAAACCGTCGCGGCGGCCACGAAGTATCGGCTCAGGCTGTCGGCCTCGCAGGCGGGGGTCTGGCCTGGGTTGCTGGAGGTTAAGGTGTGAAGCGCTTCAAGAACATTCTCGATTTCGCCGATGGCGAATCCCGTTCCCGCCCGACGTTGACGCAGGAGCCCAAGGCGCTGACCTATACCCAGGCATTGCAGTCGCTGCGCCCCTCGATCCTGGCGGTGAAGCCGGCCGGCTTCGTGTCGTCGGTGACCCTTTGAGTTCGCCCATGCACGCGGGTGAGCAACATGGCTCCGGGGCCAACGATCTGTGGGTGGTGCTCATCCCCCTCAGCGCCTTCGCCTTGCTGGCCTGGGGGCTGACGGCGTATTCCCTGCCCTGGACCTTTGCGCTGCCGTGGGCGCCCTCGCTGGGCATCGAACTGGCGTTTCACATCGACGGCCTGTCGGCGCAGATGCTGGCGCTGATCACCGGTATCGGCGTGCTGGTGTTCACCTATGCCTGCGGCTACCTGGCGGGCAAGCCGCGGCGGGGGCGGGTCTATTTCGTGCTGCCCCTGTTCATGCTGGCGATGATGGGCGCGGTGAGCGCCGACGACGTGATCCTGCTGTTCCTGTTCTGGGAGATGACCAGCATCACCTCGTTCCTGCTGGTGGGATTCAATCACGAGGACCCCCATGCCCGCGCCTCCGCCCGTCAGGCGCTGCTGATCACCATGGGCGGCGGTCTGGCGATGCTCGGCGGCCTGCTGTTGCTGGCCCAGATGGCCGGCGTCTACACCCTGTCGGGGATCATCGCCGCCGCGCCAGGCTTCATGGACGATCCGCGCCTGCATCTGGCGATCACCCTGGTGTTGCTGGGGGCCTTCACCAAGTCGGCCCAGTTCCCGTTCCACTTCTGGCTGCCCAACGCCATGTCCGCCCCCACCCCGGTGAGCGCCTACCTGCACTCGGCGACCATGGTCAAGCTGGGCATCTACCTGATGCTGCGTCTCGACCCCGCCTTCAACGACCTGCTGTTCTGGGAGGTGCTGCTGGTGGGGACCGGGGCGATCACCGCGCTGTGGGCGTCGGTGCTGGCGCTGCGCGAGCGGGACCTGAAGCGGATCCTGGCGCGCAGCACGGTGGCGGCGCTGGGTACATTGACCCTGCTGGTGGGGCTGCCCAGCCCGGGGGCGGGACTGGCGGCGGTGGCCTTTCTCTTCGCCCACGCCGTCTACAAGGCCCCGCTGTTCATGGTCGCCGGCAATATCGATCACGCCACCGGCACCCGCATCATCGACAAGGTGACCGGATTGCGCCGTTACATGCCCTGGAGCGCCGCCGCGGCACTGCTCGCCGGGCTCTCCATGGCCGGCCTGCCGCTGGCCTTCGGCTTCGTCAGCAAGGACCTGATGAGCATCGCCAAGTCTGAGGCCGATCTGCTCGCCCTGCTGAGCTGGACCCTGGTGCTGGTCAACGCCACCGCCGTCGCGGTCGCCGCGGTGGCCGCGGTGCGCGTCTTCTGGGGGCGGGTCGAGACACCCATCGGCCCGGTCCGCGAAGTCCCCTGGACCATGCTCGCCCCGCCGCTGTTCATCGCCCTGCTCGGCATCGAGTTCGAGATCGTGCCCCACCTCGCCGACCCGCTGCTGATCGCCGCCGCCGGGGTGGTGTCGCCGGATCTGCGGTCGGTGGAGATCTCCGCCAGCTACGACCTCTCCACCCTGTTCTCGGCGCTGGGCCTGACCGCCGGCATTGGTATATTGCTCTACATCGCCTGGGACCGGCTTCACGATCGGTTGCACCGCATCCACTGGCTGGATCGCTACGGCCCCGAGGCGACCTATGATTTCCTGCTCCACGGCCTCGCCCGCCTCGCCGCCTGGCACACCCGCGCCCTGCAACACGGTCGCCTGAGCGGCTACCTGCGCCTGACCCTGGCGGCGCTGATCGCCATCACGGTCTTCGCCGCCTGGCAGGGCGAGGGCCGCTTGACGGTCGACGGGTATTGGCCGGACCACGCCTGGGCCTGGCTCGTCGCCTGTAGCGTGATGCTCGCCGGGGCGCTCTCTACCCTGTTCCTGCAAGACCGGCTGGCGCTGCTGATGGCCAGCGGCCTGGTCGGCTACGGCGCGGCGCTTTTGTTTCTCTTCGCCGGCGCCCCCGACCTCGCCTTCACCCAGTTCATGGTCGAGACCATCCTGGTAGTGGTCGCGGCGGCGGTGCTGCCGCGCTTTGGCGCGGATCCCTATCGCGCCGAGGGGACCCGCTGGGGCGACCTGGCCCTGGCGGTCGCGGCGGGCCTTGGGGTGATTGCCCTGTTGTTGCACCTGCAAGGGTTCCCGGTCGACTCGACCCTGCCAGAATGGTTCGCCGGCCAAGCCCTCCCCGCCGCTCAGGGGCATAATGTGGTCAACGTCATTATCGTCGACTTCCGGGCGCTGGATACATTGGGCGAGATCGCCGTGGTGGCGTTTTCGCTGCTGGCGGCGTTGCCATTGCTGCGTCGTGACAAGGGCGCTCGAGACCATGCCGAGCGGGCAGGGAATCCACCATGAAACTCACCACAGAGAACACAGAGATGATCTCGTCACGCCGCTCCCGCGGCGTGACGCATCCGCGGGCGCTCCTGCGCCCCGTGGGCCCGCCGCGGCGCGGGAGCGCCAAGGGATGGGTGACACCGCGGGAGCGGTGTCACCAGTCCAACACAGAGGGCACAGAGATGATCTCGTCACGCCGCTCCCGCGGCGTGACGCATCCACGGACGCTCCTGCGCCCCGTGGGCCTGCCGCGGCGCGGGAGCGCCGAGGGATGGGTGACACCGCGGGAGCGGTGTCACCAGTCCAACACAGAGGGCACAGAGATGATCTCGTCACGCCGCTCTCGCGGCGTGACGCATCCGCGGGCGCTCCTGCGCCCCGCGGGCCTGCCGCGGCGCGGAAGCGCCAAAGGATGGGTGACACCGCGGGAGCGGTGTCACCAGTCCAGCCTTCACCAGTCCAGCCTTAGCTTTCTCTGTGTTCTCTGTGCTCTCTGTGGTAATGCATTACAGGCAACCGTCTTAACAAGCTAGAACAAGATGAACGAACGCTTACCACTACTAACCAACGCCGCCGGCCCGCTCTACTGGCTGCTGTTCCTCGCCTCGCTGTGGGTGCTGTTTCGCGGCCACAACGCCCCCGGCGGGGGTTTCATCGGCGGACTGCTGGCGGTGGCGGCGAGCAGTCTGCTGGCGACGGTGCGGGGGGTGGCCGCGGCGCGGCGTCGGCAGTGGCTGGCGCCGGTGCGGCTGGCCGCCGCCGGGGTGGTGTTGGCGCTGCTCAGCGGGCTGGTCGCACCGCTTGCCGGACAGCCGTTTCTGACCCATATCTGGTGGGGCGGGTTGTCCACGGTGCTGGCCTTTGACCTGGGGGTCTTTCTGGCGGTGTGGGGGGCCTTGACCGGTTACATCTATCCGCTGCTTGAAGAGGAGGCGAGTCCGTCATGAACCTGCTGTTGATCCTGACCCTCGGCATCGGCGTCGCCGCCGGGGTCTATCTGATGCTCTCCCGGGATCTCTTTCGGCTGGTGGTGGGGCTGGCGATCCTCGGCAGTCTCGCCAATATGATCCTGTTCATGGGCGGACGCCCGGGCAGCCTGATCGCGCCGGTGATCGAGAAGGGCGCCGAGGGCCTGCCCGCCGGCTTCGCCGACCCCCTGCCCCAGGCCCTGACCCTGACCGCCATCGTTATCGGCTTCGCCCTGCTCGCCTTCGCCCTGGTGCTGGCGGCGCGGGCGGCGCGCAACGGCGCGGATCCGGATCGGCTGCGGGCCAGCGAACCGAAGCCCCACGAGGCGGTCAAGCCGCCGATCGAGGATTGGTGATGCAAGTCGTTCTGCCGCTGCTGATCCCGCTGCTCACCGCCCTGTTGGCGGCGCTGGCCATGCCCCGCCCGCGCCTGCAACGGGGGCTGGGCCAGCTCGGCGGCGTGGCGCTGGTACTGTCGGCGCTGTGGTTGTTACAGGGCGTGATGGCGCAGGGGCGGCTCTCGGTGATCCTGGGCGGCTGGCCCGCGCCGTTCGGTATCGAACTGGCCGCCGATCCCCTCAGCGCGGTGCTGGTGATGGCGGCGGCCCTGCTCGCCCTGGCGGTGCGGGTCTACAGCGACGATCATGGGAGCAGCGAGCCCACTCGCCTGCCCCTGGAGCAGGGGGTGGTGGCCGCGGCCATCGCCATCACCCTGGCCGCCGATCTGTTCAACCTCTACGTCTGGTTCGAGCTGATGCTGATGGGGGTGCTCGGCCTGCTCGCCCTCGGCGGCGGCCAGCGCGCGGCGGAGGCGACCCTCAAATACTTCGCCCTGAGTCTGCTCGGCACATTGCTGATGCTGGCCGCCATCGGCCTGATCTACGGCGCCACCGGCCATCTCAACTTCACCGCGCTGTCACAGGCCGCACGCGATCCGGCCATCGCCCCGGCGCTGCCGCTCTATGTGGGGCTATTGCTGGCGGCGCTGCTGCTCAAGGCGGGGGCCTTTCCCCTCTTCGCCTGGCTGCCCGCCAGCTATCATACCCTGCCGTTGCCGCTGCTGGCGCTGATCGGCGGCCTGCTGACCAAGGTCGCCGCCTACGTGCTGCTGCGTCTGCTCGGCGATGTCTTCGTGCTCACCCCGGCGGCGTTGCTGGAGGGGCTGGGCTGGCTGGCGTTGGCGACCATGATCAGCGGCGTGCTGGGGGCGGCCTATCACTGGGATCTGCGGCGCATCCTCGCCTTTCACATCGTCAGTCAGATCGGCTACCTGCTGCTCGGCATCGCCCTGGCCACGTCGGCGGCCGCCAGCGCCACCGCCTTCTTTCTGTTGCACAACATCCTGGTCAAGGCCAACCTGTTCCTGATCATCGGCCTGATGATCCTCGCCGCCGGCCACCACGACCTGCGGCGCATCGGCGGCCTCTATCCGGGCAGCGTGCTGCTGGCGTTGCTCTTCTTCGTCAACGCCTTCGCCCTGGTCGGGGTACCGCCGACCACCGGCTTCTGGGGCAAGTTCCTGATCCTGCGCGAGGCCTTCGAGCAAGGTCGCTACCTGTGGGGCGGCGTGGCGCTGGGCGTGGGGCTGCTGACCCTCTATTCGATGAGCAAGATCTGGCTGGAGGGGTTCTGGAAGGCCCATCCCGATCCTGAACGCCTGAATACAGCGGCGATCCCCCTGGGCGGCTGGCTGGCGGTCAGCGGCCTGACCCTGCTGATCGTGTTGATCGGCCTCTATCCGGAACCGGCGATTCGTTTCATCGATGCGGGCAGCGCCGGGTTCTGGCCGGCAAGCTCAGGGGGCAGGCCATGAAACTGGGGACTGAGGTCAGTCGCGAAGTGATACGACACAATCACCATGATGATTTCTCAGCGCCCCAGAGAGTGGAGCTGGCACAGGAGCGGCAGTCCTTGAAGGACTGCCGCTCCTCAGCGCTATTTCACGGCAGGGCATCTTTACCCTTCTCCCCAAAAAGGAACCATGCATCCGAACCAGTCCCCCCCTTTCGAAAAGGGGGGTTAGGGGGGATTTTTCGAACCTGGCACAAGAACTTAACTATCAAAGTCTTTTCCAGGAAATCCCCCCCAGCCCCCCTTTGCCAAAGGGGGGAGCGGGCTTGGCGGGCTTGTCTCTCACTCGGGTTGCCATTGACCTTCAGTGTACTTGATCTAACTCGAACCCCATTCCCATTCGGCGCTGACGCTTCACTGGATAAGGACTTTGCCACGCCTGGTTCTGACCAGGATGGGAGATGGTCCCGCCGTAGTTACCGAAAGTCTTCGGCCGACCATTCTCAACTCCCTCTTACGGAGAGCTCGAAATCATGGTGGGGCGCCTCTCCGTGTGCTCCGTGCCTCCGTGCCTCCGTGAGAGATTCATGAATAAGCGAATAATGATCGATAACCTGCCATGACCCGCCCAATCGCCCTACTCCAACTCCTTTTCAACCTGCTGCGCAACGCCGCCCGCTCGGGCTGGCAGGCCGGTCGGATCATCCTGCTGCGCCCTCGCTCGGTACGCTCGGGAGTGGTGGTGTTCGACTACGGCGAGCTGAGCGAGGGGGCTGCGAGCCTGCTGGCGGCCTTGATTACCCTCACCCCGGGTACCACCGCAGTAGCGGTTGACGGTGAAAAACGGCAGCTGCGCCTGCACCTGCTCGATCTGGATCAGGCCAATGCGACGCTGGAGGAGATCCATCGCGAACTGGTCATTCCCCTTGCCCGACTGACCGGAGGCCCATCATGACCTTGCCCATGTTGTTCGTACTGATCAGCGGCGGCTGCGCCCTGATCGGCGTCCATCGGCTGCTGGTCGGCCCCACCCATACCGATCGTCTGGTGGGCATGGACCTGCTCTTCGCCATGGCGGTGCTGTTCTGCCTGCTCGCCGCCTGGGCCAGCGGTCGTACGTTATACCTGGATGTGGCGATCGGTCTCGCCCTGGCCGGCTTCGTCGCCACCCTCGCCTGGGCCAGATTGATTCAAAACGACGCCAAGGAGGAATCCCCATGAGCCTCCTCGGCACCCTCATCACCCTACTGGCGATGGTCATCCTGGTCATCGCCGCCCTCGGCGTGCTGCGCCTGCCCGATGCCCTCGCCCGCCAGCACGCCGCCACCAAGGCCGCCACCATTGGGGTGGTGCTGTTCGCCGTGGGGCTGGGGTTCATCGCCCTGGGCGAAGGCTGGGGGTGGGGCTGGGTGGTGCGTCTGGGGCTGGTGGTCATCCTGCTGCTGATCACCCTGCCGCTGGCGTCTCACGCGGTGGCGCGGGCGGGGATGAGCGAAACCTGCCAGGATAAGACGCTCCAATAGAACCCATTCGCGTCATTGCAGCCGCCCGCTACTCGGCAACACCGTCGTGCTTCGTCTCATGGAGAGGTGGACGGTGACCCGGGTACCCTGGTCATCGGCGCTGGTCATGGTGATGTCGCCGCCATGGGTGCGGGCGATGAGGCGCGCCGAGTAGGTGCCGAGGCCGGTGCCGTTTTCCTTTCCTGCGGTGGCGTACTTTTCGAAGAAGCGGTCGCGAATCTCCAGGGGTACGACACCGCTGTTGTGGATCGAGACGCGGCGCGCCTCGTCCTCTTCGGTGAGGTCAATGGTGATCTCGGCATCTTGCGGGGAGGCCTCGATGGCGTTGGTGATGAGGTTGCTGAAGAGGGAGTAGAGCAGCAGCTCCTCGCCCCAGACGAAGAAGTTCTCGCCCTCCTCTTCGACCGGCGCGCCGTTCTTGCGCAGCGTCAGACGCAGGCCCTGCCGGGCCATTCTTCTGTCTTGATCGCGGCGAATACGCGACAGGGTAGGTACCAGGTCGATGCCGTCGGCGTTGAGGCGATAACGCCCGGTCTCCATCTTGTAGAGATCCAGGGAGCGGTCGATCATCTCCAGGATGCGGTAGCCGGCGCGATTGATGATACGCAGATGCTCTTGCTGGCGTTCGCCCAGGGTGGTGTCGCTCACCAGCACGTCGCTCATGGTGATGATCCCCGAGAGCGGCCCCTTGAGGTCGTGGCGGGTGATGCGTTCGATCTCTTCCCGCAGTTTCATGGCGTCGTTGAGGGCGCGATTCTGTTCCGCGAGCCGCCGGCGCGCCTCGAAGAGTTCGAGATGCAGGGTGACCCGCGCCTTGAGCAGCGACGGCACGATGGGTTTGGAGAGGTAGTCCACCGCCCCCGTCTCCAGCCCCTGGACCTCGTGTTCGGCGTCATCCTTGGCGGTGAGGAAGATCACCGGGATCTGGCGGGTGCGGGGGTCCTGGTGGAGCCGACGGCAGACCTCGAAGCCGTCCATGCCGGGCATCATCACATCCAGCAGGATCAGGTCGGGGGGCGCCCCGGAACAGGCGATGGCCAGCGCCCGCTTGCCGTCCGGCGCGGGCTTGACCCGATAACGATCGCGCAACAGGCTGTTGATCAGTTGCAGATTCTCCGGGGCGTCATCCACAGCCAGGATGGTACGGGTGCGGGTCTCTTGCTCGGTCTGCATGCTCATTGCGTGACTCCTTGCGCCGGACAATCGGCATCGGGCTCTTGGCAATCGGTTATCGACTCTTCGGCATAGGCCTGGGCGACACGATGAATCTCGGCTTCATGGGCCATGAACAACTCCACCAGACAGGGATCGAAGTGGCGTCCGCTCTGCTGGCGTATCGTTTCGATGGCGGTTGCGTGATCATAGGCGGGCTTGTAGACGCGGCGGGATATCAGCGCGTCGTAGGTATCGGCGAGGGCCATGATGCGGGCGGCAAGGGGGATCTCCGCCCCCGCCAACCCTTCGGGGTAGCCGCTGCCGTCCCAGCGCTCGTGGTGGTGGTAGACGATATCCCGGGCGTGGTGGAGAAAACCGTCCGGCTCGCCGAGCATCGCCTCGGCGGCGAGGATCGCGTTGCGTCCGAGTTCGGTGTGTTGCTTCATGACCTCGAACTCCTGGTCGTCGAGCCGACCGGGCTTGAGCAGGATACTGTCGGGCACGCCGACCTTGCCGATATCGTGCAAGGGGGCGGACTTGGCGATCAGGTCCGCCTCCTCGGATGACAGGCGATAGCCATCATCCGACGCCGTCACCAGTGCCTGGGCGATGATCTCCACGTAACGACGGGTGCGGCGAATATGATTGCCGGTCTCGTTGTCGCGGGTCTCGGCCAGCGAGCCCATGGCGACGATCAACGCCTCTTGCAACTTGTAGAGCTTGCGGGTGCGCCGGCGCACCATGCGCTCCAGCGAGTGGGAGCGCTCGCGGAAGAAGTTCTTGGCCTCATTGAGACGCAACTGGGTCTCTACCCTTGCCAGCAACACCTCGGGGATGACCGGTTTGGTGACGTAGTCCGCCGCGCCCAGTTCCAGCCCCACCCGCTCCTGTCGCCGTTCCGAGAGGGAGGTGAGGAAGATCACCGGGATCTCCCGGGTGACGGGGCTCTCCTTGAGCATGCGACACACCTCGTAGCCATCGATGACCGGCATGATCACATCCAGCAGGATGATGTCCGGCGGCCGCGTGCCGCCGGCGATGCGCAGCGCCATCTCGCCATCGGTGGCGACCTTGATGCGATAGCGCCCCTTGAGCAGCTCGCGAATGATCTGCAGATTGTTGGGGGTATCGTCCACCAGCAACACCGTGGGTCGCCCGTCGCAGGGGGCCTCGATCAGACTGTAGGGGTTAAACATCACCTGTTCCCGAAAATTGCACGAAGATTACGCGAACGGCGCTGCCGTTGCGCCCTGGCTCACTGGACGGTCGCCCGCGTGGCGGCGGCTTGCGGCTGGCACAGGGGCTTCACCAGCAAGCTGGCCTCATCGAAGCGGAAGTTGTTGATGGCATGGGAGAGTTCGTGATACCGCTCCTCCTCCATGGCGATGCGCAACCCCTCCCGTATCGTCATGAACAGATCGAAGGCATCGCCATCGTTCTCCTCCAGCAACTCCGCGAGGCGACCAAGCACCTCTTCGTCGATTTCGTTGCCAACCTGATTCGCCCCTCGCGCCTCCCGGAGATTGCCCTTCCCGTTGCCGTCATCGTCATCCAGAAACGCCTCCATGCGCTCCAGGGTACGGCCCAGACACTCCTCGAATTCGGCGAGCAGGGCGTCGAAGTCGCCGCTGTCTTGCAGCTCCAGCTCCGACTCCAGTTCCGCGGCGACGCGCCGCAGCTTGCCCCCTCCCAGCGTGGCGGCGATTCCCTTAACCGTGTGTACCAGATGCCGCGCATCCTGGTACGCTTGATCGCGCACCAGGGCATGAACATCTCCGGCGACGCCCCGGTACTCGCGACTGAAGCGCCGCACCAGATCGTGATGGAGGCGGCGATTGCCGTTGGTGTTGCGCAGCCCCGCCACGGCGTCGAATAGCGCCTCCTCCTGTTCGCGATGACGCTCCACCACTTGCCATGGCGGCTGCTCGCTGGCGTCGTTGACGGCCACCGGCAACCATTTGCAGAGCTTGGCATAGAGTTTGTCGGGATGGATCGGCTTGGGGATGTGGTCGTTCATGCCCGCCTCCAGGCAGCGGATACGGTCGCCCTCCATGGCATGGGCGGTCATGGCGATAATCGGCAGATCCCGCACCATCGAATGGGTGCGCAGCCGGGCGGTGGCCTCGCGCCCGTCCATCACCGGCATCTCGATGTCCATCAACACGATATCGAAGAAATCGCCGGGGGCGCGCTGGATCAGCTCCAGCGCCTGCTGGCCGTTTTCCGCCTCCACCACCTCCATGTCGAGATCCTCCAGGATCTCGCTGGCGACCTGGCGGTTGATCTCGTTATCCTCCGCCAGCAAGACCCGAAAACCGGAGAGCACCTGACGGGCGTCCTTATCCGCCTCTTGGCGCGCCTCGCCCCCGTGGCGCTTGACCAGCGCCTGCTCCAGGCGCAGCGGCGTGAGCGGCAACTGGATGGAGGCGAACACGGACAACGGGGGGTCCGCCAGCGCTAGCGTCTCGCCGTGCCCAAGCAGGATCAGGCGGTTGTCGGCGATCGCCCGTCGCCGGGGTTCGTCCAGCGCCAGGTACGCGGCCTCGAACATCAGCAGGCGGTCGTAGGCCTGGGAATGCGGATCCACCGTTGCGGCTATGCCCATGCGTCGCAACATGGCGATCAACTCCCCCTGTGTATTCGGGTCGCCCGCCAAGGCGACGCGCAGCCCCTTGAGTCCGCGTCCCCGTGTCGACCCGCCTTCATGATCCGCCAGCCGCGGCAGATTGAGGGTGAAACGGAACTCGCTGCCCTTGCCGGCGCGACTGACCACCGTCAGCTCGCCGCCCATCATCTCCACCAAGCGTTTGCTGATGCTCAGGCCCAGGCCGGTGCCGCCGTAGCGGCGGGTGGTGGAGCCGTCCCCCTGACTGAACGGCTGAAAGAGGTTGTGCATCTGCTCCTCGCTCATGCCGATGCCGGTATCGGCGACCGTAAAGCGAAGGGCCTGATCACCCTCGTGTTCGCCGCACGGGGCGACCGCCACGGTCACCTTGCCGGCGTGGGTGAACTTGACCGCGTTACAGACCAGATTGTTGAGGATCTGGCTGATCCGCAAGGGGTCGCCTCGATAGCCGCGGGCGACCTCCGGGGCGAGGCTGAAGCACAGTTCCAACCCCTTCTCCCGGGCCTTCTGTTCATTCATCATGGCGACGTGTTCGAGGACATTGTCGAGCATGAACTCGGTGGTCTCGACGCGCATCTTGCCGGCCTCGATGCGCGAGAAGTCGAGGATGTCGTTAATGATCACCAGCAGCGAGTCGGCGGCGCCCCGCGCCTTGTCCAGGTAGTCCCGCTGTTTGTCGGTCATGCGGGTACGCAGGGCGAGGTGGAGCATGCCCAGAATGGCGTTCATGGGGGTGCGGATCTCGTGGCTCATGGTGGCCAGAAAGCTGCTCTTGGCGTGATTGGCGATCTCCGCCATCTCCTTGGCCTTCTTGAGTTTCTTCTCCATCTTCTTGCGCTTGGAGATATCCTCCAGCATGGCGATGGCGCAGCGCTGGCCGCCGATCTGGATCGCCTGGGCGCTGAGCAGACAGCAGCGCGCCTTGCCGCGACGGGTGCGCAGGTCCACCTCCCGCTCCTTGAGGTAGCCGGCCTTTGCCAGCTGCTGGGAGAGACGCTGAAGGTCGGCGCTGGCCACCAGCTCCAGCTCATCCGGGCGCTTGTTGAGCATCTCCGCCTTGCTATAGCCGCACTTCTGCACGAAGGTGGCGTTGGCCTCGAGCATGCGCCAGCCGTCGATGGTGAGGAGCACCACCATGATCGGGGCGTGTTCGAACACCTTGGCGAACTTCTCCTCGGACTGGCGGCGCTCTTCGATCTCGGTTTGCAGGCGGGCGTTGATCTCGCGCAGTTCGCGGGTGCGATAGTCGACCCGTTGCTCCAGTTCCGCCTTGCTCTGGTTGAGGGCGCGCTGCATGACGTAGATCTTGAGGTGGGTGCGGACCCGCGCCAGCACCTCCGCGAAGTCGAAGGGCTTGGCGATAAAGTCGACGCCGCCAGCGGCGAAGGCGCGCCCCTTGTTCTCCATGTCGGTGTAGGCGCTGAGAAAGATCACCGGGACATCGCGGGTGGCCGGGTCGCGCTTGAGGCGTCGACAGACCTCCAGGCCGTCGATCTCGGGCATCATGATATCCAGCAGCAGCAGATCCGGCGGGCGACTCGCCGCGGCGTGCAGGGCAAACTCCCCGTTCGGCGCGGCACGCACCCGAAAGCCCTTGTCGCGAAGAAAGGTCTCCAGTTGACGCAGGATGTCGGCGTTGTCGTCGACGACCAGCAGATCGCCCCGTTCGTTCAGGAATTCATCGTGCATTACCGCTCCCCCATCACTGCCTGTGATTCCATTTTCGCCAGCATCGCGCTTAGCTCCGCGTAGCGATATTCGTGTAGATAGCGATTGACGCCCTCGGCCGCCTCCGCCGATTCACACGCCGTGCACAGCCGGCTCATGGCGTCCCGATCGAGCTGCTTCAGGGCCTCCAGCATGCGCTGTCGCCACGGCGCGGAACAACGCCTCAGCAGCGCCCCAAGATCGGCGTGATGGGCAGGCGCGGGCGGGTGGCTCAGCCACTCGCCGCCGAGGTGCCTGGCGACCAGTCGCAACAGCGAGGGCGGCAGATAGGGCTTGGTCAGGACATCGTCGAAGCCGGCTTCGCGGAAGCGCCGACACTGGGTCTCGAAGGCGTCGGCGGTGACCGCGAAGACCTTGGGCGGATGGGCGAGCGGGCTGGCGCGAATCCGCCGAATGCATTCGAACACCGCGTCATCGTCCAGCGAGACGTCGCACAGCACCGCGTCCACCCCCTTGCCCGCCAGTCGCGCCAGCAGCGGATCGCCCCGCTCGCACTCCTCCACCCGCACGCCGCCGCTGGCAAGAATCCGCGCCGCCAGGGCGCGGGTCTCGGGATGGTGGTCGACCACGATCACCCGCGGCGGCTCGGACCGCCCCGGAAATTCGAGGCGGGCGTCCGCCGTCTCTCGATCCAGCGCGTCATCCTCGGCCACCTTGTCCGCGCGCGCAAAAGGCAGGGTAAAGCGAAACACGGTGCGCCCGTCGCCACTCTCCATCAGCTCAAGGTCGCCGCCCAGGGCGGTTGCATACTGCTTGCTGATCGCCAGTCCCAGTCCCGCGCCGCGCACCTTTTCACCCTCTTGCTGTCCGCGAAAGAAGGCGTCGAACACCTTTCCCCGGTCGCGGGCGCTGATGCCCTCGCCTTGGTCGACGACCTCGATAAGCAGCGCCCCCGGGTCATTCCGGGAGACCTGGACGCGCAGTCGGATCTCTCCCGCCCCGGCGTATTTGCAGGCATTGCCGAGCAGGTTGGCGATGACCTGGCGAATCTTCTGGCGATCGCCCAGGATCCGGCGCGGGGCTTGTCCCCACTCGCCGAACAGACGCAGCGATCGCTGCTGGGCCTGCACCTGAAACGAGGCGTGGAGATCCTTGAGCAAGGCGTGCAGGTCGAGGGCCTCGCGTTTCACCGAGAGGTGGCCGTTTTCGATCCGGGACAGCTCCAGCACCTCATTGATCAATTCCAGCAGGGTTTCGCCGTTGCGGGCGATGGTGCGCAGGTCGCGGCGAATCTCCTCGTCATCGGCGAAGCGGTCATCGAGCAGTTTGGCGAACCCGATGATGGAGGTGAGGGGGGTCCGCAACTCGTGGCTCATGTTGGCGAGAAAGAGGCTCTTCGCTCGGTTGGCGCTCTCGGCGTGCCACATCGCTACCCGCAGCCGCTCTTCGGTGCGGCGTCGCTCTTCGATCTCGCGACGCAGCTCCTGGTCCTGGCGTTGGAGCTCATCGGCCATGCCATTGAAGGAGCGAGCGAAAGCGGCCAGTTCGTCATCCCCCATCAGGGTGACCCGCGACGAAAAGTCACCTTCGGCAAAGCGTTTGGCGGAGTCGCGAAGCTCTTTCAGGGGCCGCGAGAGGCCTCGCCGGGTGTGTAGCATTATCGCCAGCCCCACGGGAACGACCATTAACAGAGAAACCGCTACGGCGATCCACAAGGAACGATTGAAGCGACCAAAGGCATCGTTGATATCACCGTGATAGTGGGCGACCAATGGATCCACTTCCCTTCGATCTACCGTCACCCGGGCGAACCCGGCCACGACCCCCTCGTGCTGTACGGCGAAGCTCAAGCGCCAGACGTCGCCATCCTCTCGCAGCCGATAATCCCCGCCCTCCAGCGCCGCGGTCGGCAGGTCGCTCTCCTTCAGGAAGCGGGGGTTGGCACGGGTGCCATCCGTCAGGATCCTGCCGCGGGAATCGGCCAGGATAAAATCCTGAATCGGCAACCACAGACGCAGCTCATTGCTGATCACCCACTCAAGATCGCTGACGCGATGCTCGTACAACAGGTTGAAGAGACGCCGCCGCAAGGGTTCAACGGCGGCGATCAGGCGCTTCTCCATCTGGTACTCGAACTCCTCCCGGGTGTGCTCGGCGATCTCCTGGCGCAACCGCTGCGCGTCGTCGCGCACCAGCAGATTGGCGGCGACCACCACCGCGGTCAGCAGCAGCAGGGAGAAGGCCCAGATCAGCAACACATACTTGGTTCCGAAACGCATCTTGCGACCATCTCTCAAGGCGCGGTAGCGGATTGGGGCGGCGGGGCATCCATGAAGCGGAGGATGCCCCGCGCCGTATCGATGGATTGCAGATCGCGTTCGCCGAGGGGTTCGATGCGCTCGATCTCCGCCCCGGACAACGCCTCCTCGCCGTCGTCATGATTGAGGGCGAGCAGGGCTTCAGCCAGCGCCTCGCGCAGGGGAGATTCGACGCTGTCGTGGATGCTGAGCAGCCAGCGCAGAAACGATGGCGTCGAGGCGATCGTGCGCAGCCGCCCGGCGAGGGCATCGGGAAGGCGTTGCCAGTCGTCGTCGTTAAAGGCGCCGGCATCGAATCGCCCCAGTGCTACCCAGTAAGCCTGGGTACGTTCGTCGCCGGCGAATCCGAAGCGAATCGCCGAGCCGTCCGCCGCTCCTTCCGCCATGGCCAGGGTGGGCAATCCCAGGGAATGAAGATAGCCCCGCGGCAGCGCGTAGGCGGAGGTAGAGCGGGGGCTCTCGAAGACGATGCCGCGCCCGCGCAGATCCTCCAGGGTCTGGATATCACTATCCTCACGCACGAAAAAGAGGGTGCGGACCTCTCGCTTGCCCTTTCGCCACGCCACCATCCACGGTCGCATGCCAAAGCAGCCCAGGCGCAACTGGGTGAAGAGGCTTTCAAGCACCAGCTGTACCGCGCCGGAGCGCACCAGCCGGGTCAGCTCCTCCCGGTCCCTGGCCACCACCAGTTCGAGCACGACGTCGGAATCGCCAAGCAGACTTTGCCAGCGCTCGATCAATGGCTGGTAGCGGGCGATCATGTAGTCCGGTCGTTCTGCCCGCTCGGCGATCATGCCAAGGGAGAGGGTTATCGTCCGCCCCGCCGTCTCTTGCGAGGCAGCGGGAGTCACAAGGGCGCACCACACCAGGGTGACGAAGAGCCGCAAAACCATCCTTTCCGCCTCCTGTCTTGAATGATTACATAGCCATTTAGGGGTTTCCAAGGGAGATGCTCGCTCTCCCCCTTGGTCGCAAGCAAAAATCCCATTTTTGCGCAGCGATCCTAATAGTTACGGTTAGTTTTGGTATCAGGCGCTCATGATATGCGATCTTTGCTACCGAATTATTACCCTGGAGCCTGCTATAGGAATTGCGCGGGCGGAAAGGGGGATGGGGAGAGGGCGAAGTGTGGAACAGGGATCCGGCAGGGCATGCCCCCGCGGATCCATTAGCGGCGATTGGAGATCAGAGGGGCGAGAGATCGAGATCGATGCAGGCGTGGCGGATGAGGCCTTCGAGCAGGTCGGTGGCCCGCTCGACCTCGCGGATCGCGATATTTTCGTCGGGACGATGGGCGACGCCAATCTCGCCGGCGCCAAGCAGCACCGTCTCCATGCCCAGCTGCTGAAAGAAGGGGGCCTCGGAGGCGTAGGCGACGCTGCGGGCCGGCTTGCCGCTCAAGGTCTCCAGGCGACGCACCAGCGGCGCGTCGGCCGCGGTCTCGAAAGGCGGCACCTCCACATCCAGGGATTCCAGGCGCCACTCCAGCTGACGCCGGTCGAGGATGCCGGCCAATCGCGCCGCCAGCTCTTCCCGTAGTTCGCCCCAGACCATCGGCGGTACCGAGCGCAGATCGAAATGGAGCAGGCATTCGCCGCAGATGCGATTGGGGTTGTCGCCGCCCTGGATCCGCCCCAGATTGAGGGTCGGATAGGGCACGTCAAACCCGTTGTGGGGATAGCGGGCCTGGATCTCCTTGCGCCAATCGAGCAGCCCCTGCATCGCCGCGACCATCCCCTCCAGGGCGCTGCGTCCCAGCGCCGGATCGCTGGAGTGGCCGGCCCGGCCGCGAATCGTCAACTCCTGCATGGTGATACCCTTGTGCAGATGGATCGGAACGAGGCCGGTGGGTTCGCCTACCACCGCGTATCTGGCCCGCGGCAGACCGAGCCTGGCGAGCTGCTTGGCGCCGTTCATGGTGCTCTCCTCGTCGGCGGTGGCGACCAGGTAGAGGGGTTCGCGCAGGCGCTCCGGCGGGAGGCGGGAGGCGGCGGTGAGGGCGGAGGCGAAGAAGCTCTTCATGTCGCAACTGCCCAGCCCGTAGAGACGACCGTCTTGCTGACGAGGGGTGAAGGGGTCGCTGGTCCAGCGCTGGGGGTCGCAGGGCACGGTGTCGCTATGGCCCGCGAGCACCAGCCCGCCCGCCCCTTCGCCGAGCCGGGCGACCAGGTTGGCCTTGCGCGCGTCCCCCTCCAGCTCGAGGATCCGGACATCGAAGCCCAGGCCTTGCGCCCACTCCGCCAACACCTCGATAACGGCCCGGTTGCCGGAGTCGAACTGGGGGCTTACGCTGCTGATGGAGGGGGTCGCGACGAGGCGACCGAGCATCTCCAGGGTGGAGGGAATCTTCATGGTTTCACCAAACGGGTAAGGTTGCACTCTACATCTCGACGAGAACACAGTATAGTAAACCCTGGGTATGGTAAATTACAGGAGTTCGCCACCATGAGAATCATCGCTCTGCTCCCGTTTCTGCTTTTGCCGGTGGTCGGCCAGGCGGGAATCTACAAGTGTGAAGACAACGGAGAAGTCATTTTCAGCCAGACCCCTTGCGGCAATGATGCCGAAGAGATCAATGTCCAGACCTACTCTCCCCCGGCGGCGACCGCCGCGGATAACGAGACCGCCGCCGGCGAGGCGACCGGGACCGGCGCCGCCGGGCAAGAGGAGGGGGTCGACGACTTCCTTGAGCGGCGACGCATGGAACGCCAGATCGCCTCACTGGAGCGGGACAGGGAGCGACTGACCCAGGAACGGGATCGCAAACTGGCCTCGATCCGGGAGAAGGTCCGGCGCACCAACAGCCGTGTAGAGGCCGCCGAGCTCAAGCTGGAGGCGGTGGATGTGCAGGATGAATACAACCAGCGCATTGTCGAGGTCATGAAACAGTTGCATGAACTGAAGACCCAGTAAATCCGTTTTTCGGGCATTTTACAGGCTGCTTCCCACGCGCCGCGTGGGAAGGGCATTTGGCGCGCTGCGCCAAGCCCCGTAACCGATTGAATCGATGCATCTTTCATCAACCGGATTGTCAGCACGTTGCATCAGAGTTACCTTGAATCAACACGCGGACCGCCAGTCCTTGAAGGAGTGGCGGTCCTGAGCCCGATTCATTTTTGCGGATGACGACGCAATCTACATGACCGTTAGTGACGCCTCTGGCGCCCCATGCGTCAATCGCACCGATTGATTAACCGCTTCATCTCCCGCACCGCGTCGGCGAGCCCGCTGAAGACAGCCCTCGCGATGATGGCGTGGCCGATGTTAAGCTCTTCGATGCCGGGAATGGCGGCGATGGCCTTGACGTTGTGATAATCAAGACCATGGCCGGCGTTGACATGCAGGCCTAGCTCTCGGCCCAACTTGACTGCTCGGCGAATACGCTCCAACTCTTGCTGACGCTCCGCCACGCTGCCGGCGTCGGCATAGCCGCCGGTGTGGATCTCCACCGCCGGCGCGCCGATCTCGCGGGCCGCCTCCAATTGTCGCGGATCGGCGTCAATGAAGAGCGAGACCCTCACCCCCGCCGCCGCCAGCTCCGCGCAATAATCGCGCAGGTAGTCCACCTTGGCGGCAACGTCCAGGCCGCCCTCGGTGGTCAGCTCCTGGCGCTTTTCGGGCACCAGACAACAGTCCGAAGGCTCGATGCGGCAGGCGATCTCCCGCATCTCCCGGGTGGCGGCCATCTCCAGGTTCATGCGACTGTGGAGGATGCCGATCAGCAGCTCCACGTCCCGATCCTGGATGTGGCGTCGGTCCTCCCGCAGGTGCAGGGTGATGGCGTCGGCGCCGGCCTGCTCGGCGACCAGCGCCGCCTGGATCGGCTCGGGATAGCGGGTGCCCCGCGCCTGGCGCAGGGTCGCCACATGGTCGATGTTCACCCCCAATAGCACTTCACGGACCTCCATGGCTCGCTCCTGGTAAATACTCGTTATTTGTTGCCAATGCGTGATTGAAACAGTTCGCGGCTCTTTAGCGGACGCCCGCCGAGATAGTGGGAGAGGATGCCGCGCATCAGCCGTCTCGCCTCACGCCGCTCATGGTCGCCGAAATCGACCTCTCCGCACAACGCCTGCAAGGTCCGCCCGCTCACCGCCCCGGGATCGTGGAGCTGGGCCGGGGCCAGTCCCTCTTCGAGACGGTAGGCGTAACGGCCTTGCGGATCGGGCGCGGAACCATCGGCGAGGCGGTCGAATTCCGGCTGATAGCCAAGCTCCCGCAACAGCGCGATCTCGAACCTGCGCAACACCGGCTCCAGCTCATCAATGCCCCGGGACAAGGCGCCGAGGGCCTCGAAATAGTGTTGATAGAGCCGCGGGTGGGGATCGTCCCGGCCCAGCAGCCGCATCAGCAGTTCATTGAGATAGAAGCCGCAATACAGCCCCCGCGCCTTGAGCGGCAACGCCTCGCCATCGGCCTCGCCGACGGCCAGCACCCGCACCTCGCCGCGCCCGGCCAGGCGAACCAGTAGCGGCTGAAAGGGTTGCAGCGCCGCGGAGTTGTTGCGCTTGCCGCCCAGCACCCCCTTGGCCAGGGCCGGCAGGCGTCCCAGGCGCGGGGTGAAGAGTTCCAGCAACAGGCTGGTGTTGGAGTAGGGGCGACGATGCAGGATGAACGCCGAGTGGAGAATATCGCGCTCCAAGGGAGAAAACCTACTCCTTGTAGCCGAGACGGGCCAGCGCCTGTTCGTCGCTGGACCAGCTCTTCTTGACCTTGACCCACACCCGCAGGTAGACCTTGCGACCGAAAAATCGCTCCATCGCCAGGCGCGCCTTGGTGGAGGCCTCGCGCATCGCCTCGCCATTCTTGCCGATGAGGATCGCCTTCTGCCCCGGCTTCTCGACCCATACCAGGCCATGGATGCGATAGAGCTCGCCCTCCTCTTCGAAGCGTTCGATCTCCACCGTCAGGGCGTAGGGCAGCTCCTTGTCGAAGCGGCGGGTCAGCTGCTCGCGAATCAATTCGGCGGCGAAGAAGCGTTCCGAGCGGTCGCTGAGCTGATCCTCGGGATAGATCGCCTCGCCCTCCGGCAAGCGCTCCACGATGCGCTGCTCCAGGGACTCCAGGTTACTGCCCTTGCGTGCCGAAACGGGCAGGATCTCGGCGAAGGGATAGCGCCCTCCCATCTCTGCCAGATAGGGGAGCAACGCCTCCTTGTCCTTGTAGAGGTCGACCTTGTTGACCACCAGGATCACCGGCAGGTCGCCACCACCGATGGCGTCGAGCACCTTCTGATCCTCCGCCGTAAAGCGCCCCGCCTCGACCACGAACAGCAGCAGGTCCACGTCCGCCAGCACGCTGCGCGCGGTGCGGTTGAGATAGCGGTTCATGGGTTGCTCGCCGCGGCTGTGAATGCCCGGGGTATCAACGCAGACGATCTGGTAATGGGTCGCGTTCTTGATGCCGAGGATGCTGTGGCGGGTGGTCTGGGGCTTGTGGGAGGTGATCGCCAGCTTCTCGCCGATCAGGCGATTGAGCAGGCTCGACTTGCCCACATTGGGACGCCCGACGATGGCCAGAAAGCCGGCACGAAAGGCTGTCGCGGATGGGTCGCTCATGGCAGTTGCTCCAGTACCAGCGCGGCGGCGGCCTGCTCCGCCTTGCGCCGACTCCCGCCGCTGCCCTCGCTGCTGAGCGACAGCTCTTCCACGCGACAGACGACGGTAAAGAGCTGCTTGTGGGCCTCGCCCTCGACCTTCAGCATTTCGTACTCCGGCAAGGCGAACCCCCGTTTCTGGAGGAATTCCTGCAAGCGTGTCTTGGGGTCCTTGCGCGCATCGGCAACGGAGAGGTTTTGCAGGCGATCCCCGAGCAGCCGCAGTACCACCTCACGCACCGCATCCACGCCCCCGTCCAGGTAGACCGCGGCGAAGATCGCCTCCAGCGCATCGGCAAGAATGGAGGCGCGGGCATGACCGCCGCTACGCACCTCCCCCGCCCCAAGGGTCAGGTAGTCGCCCAGGGAGATGGCGCGGGCGATCGCCGCCAGGGTATCCCCTTTCACCAACCCCGCACGCAGGCGACTGAGATCCCCCTCGCGCGCCTTTTCGTGATCATCAAACAGGGCTTCGGCGGTGATGAAACCCAGCACCGCGTCACCGAGGAACTCCATGCGCTCGTTGTTCCTCGCCCCCGCACTGCGGTGGGTAAGCGCGGTCTTCAGGTATTCCAGGTCACGAAAACGGTAGCCGACGACCCGTTGCAGTTGCTCGAGGTCCTGATTCAATTGGCTTCGAATTCGATCTGCTCGTTGAAGGTAGCGATGACATCAAGGTTGCCGATCACGTTGCGCTGCTCTTCCCAATAGACTTCGAGCAACACGGTGCCGCCGCTTTCCGCAATGGCGATGTTATCCTGGGTAATGAAGTTGACGTTATTGATGCTCAAGCGCTTGCTCAGCTTGTCGTGGATATTGGCAACGGAGTGGGTCATCAGACCATCCTCCTTCAACGACTGCATGGCGCTCTTGACCGTGAAGTAGTTTGCGTATATCGGCATGATCTTGAGGGCGATAAAAGCCAGAAAGACAACCATACTCAACACGACCACCCAACTGATCATGGTCAGACCCTTTTGACTGTGCATACTCCGTTTCATAACTCAATCCTCATAATGTGTAAATTAGTCGATCCCCGTCCCCAGGCGACCCCAGTCGATCGGGAAATTCGCCAGTTTGGAGTCCCAGTTCATCCAGATGGCGAACGCGCGTCCGGCCAGGTTCTCTTCCGGCACCAAACCCCAGCAGCGACTATCGTTGGAATTATCCCGATTGTCGCCCATCACGAAATAGTGTCCCTCGGGAACCGTAATGGGCCCTTTGGCCAATACGCGGCAGCCGAGGGAAAAATCCGGCATCATCGGGTTGATCAGTACCTTGTGCTCAACCTCGCCAAGGCTCTCCACGTTCTCCAGCGCCCCGGTCATGCTGGTGCCGGCGCCAACGCCGATGTAGATGCCGACCGGCGTCTGGGGCGCCGGCTCGCCATTGACCAACAGCGTCTTCTTCTCGTAGTCGATGCGGTCGCCCGGCACGCCGACCACCCGCTTGATGTAGTCGATCTTGGGGTTCTGGGGGTACCGGAATACGACCACATCCCCCCGCTCCGGCTCACCCATGTCGATGATCTTCTTGTTGATCACCGGCAGGCGCACCCCGTAGGAGAACTTGTTGACCAGGATAAAATCGCCCACTAACAAGGTCGGCATCATGGAGCCGGAGGGGATGCGAAACGGCTCGACCAGAAACGAGCGCAGCAGCAGCACGATGAGGATAACCGGAAAAAATGAGCGAGAATACTCCACCAGCATCGGCTCCACCGCCTCATCTCCCCCCCCCTGCTTGCGCTTCCTGGCGAAGAAAAGGGCATCAATCAGCCAGACGCCGCCGGTGAAAAAGGTAAGCAGAACGAGAATAAGGGGAAAATCAAAATGCATCTTTAGGCCGATCCTGTCGTTTTCCAGGAGACGGGCCGTCGCCCGAATCCCATGTCTTCACTCTTTACCTACCTTCAACACCGCAAGAAAGGCGTCCTGGGGGATCTCCACCTTCCCCACCTGCTTCATGCGCTTCTTGCCCGCCTTCTGCTTCTCCAGCAGTTTGCGCTTGCGGGTCACGTCGCCGCCATAACACTTGGCGGTAACATTCTTGCGCAACGCCTTGACCGTGGTCCTGGCGATGACCTTGCTGCCGATGGCGGCCTGAATCGCCACCTCGAACATCTGCCGGGGGATGATCTCCTTCATCTTGACGCACAGGTCCCGCCCGCGCGTCTCGGCGTGATCACGATGAACGATCAGCGACAAGGCATCCACCTTCTCGCCATTGATCAGGATATCGAGCTTGACCAGGTCCGCGACGGCGAAGTGCTTGAAATCATACTCGAACGAGGCAAATCCGCGACTCACCGACTTGAGCCGGTCGAAGAAGTCGAGTACCACCTCGTTCATGGGCAGTTCGTAGTGTACCTGAACCTGGCCGCCGAGGTACTGCATATTCTTCTGCACGCCACGTTTTTCGATGCACAGATTGATCACATTCCCGAGATAGTCCTGGGGCGTCAGGATGTGGGCGTCGATGATCGGCTCACGGACCTCGTCGATCTTGCCGGCCTCCGGCAGGTCCGCCGGATTGTCGATCTGGATGACCTCGCCGCTACTCAGGGCGATCTCGTAGACCACCGTCGGCGCGGTGGTAATCAGCTCGAGGTCGTACTCCCGTTCCAGCCGCTCCTGCACGATCTCCATGTGCAGCATGCCGAGAAAGCCGCAGCGAAAACCAAAGCCCAGCGCCTGGGATGTCTCCGGCTCGTAGTGGAGCGCGGCATCATTCAGCCTGAGCTTCTGCAGCGCATCCCGCAGATCCTCGTAGTCCTCGGAGCTGACAGGGTAAAGCCCCGAGAAGACCCGCGGACGCATCTCCGCGAAACCCGGCAAGGGCTTGTCCGCCTTGCGGTCGGCGTGGGTGATGGTGTCGCCTACCGGCGCGCCGTCGATCTCCTTGATGCCGGCGATGACGAAGCCCACGTCGCCCGTCCCCAGTTCCGGGGTGTTGATCCGTTTCGGGCTGAACACCCCGACATGATCCACCTGATGGGCGCGCCCGGTCGACATGATATGGATCTTGTCCTTGGGACGAATGGAGCCGTGCATCACCCGAATCAGGGAGATCACCCCCACGTAGGAGTCGAACCAGGAGTCGATGATCAGCGCCTGCAAGGGGGCGTTGGCATCGCCCACCGGCGGCGGAATGCGCGCCACCAGCTCCTCCAGCAGATCGGGTATGCCGACTCCGGTCTTGGCGCTGACGCGAATGGCATCCGCCGCCTCGATGCCGATGATCTCTTCGATCTCGGTGATCACCCGCTCTGGCTCGGCGGCCGGCAGGTCGATCTTGTTGAGCACCGGCAGCACCTCCAGACCCTGCTCAATGGCGGTATAGCAATTCGCCACGCTCTGGGCCTCGACCCCCTGGGCGGCGTCCACCACCAGCAGCGCCCCCTCGCACGCGGCGAGGGAGCGCGAGACCTCGTAAGAGAAGTCCACGTGCCCCGGGGTATCGATGAAATTCAGCTGGTAGACCTTGCCATCCTTCGACTGGTACTTGAGGGTCACGCTCTGGGCCTTGATGGTGATCCCCCGCTCCCGCTCCAGATCCATGGAGTCCAGCACCTGCGCCGCCATCTCCCGCTCGGCGAGACCGCCGCAGACCTGAATGAAGCGGTCCGCGATGGTGGACTTGCCATGGTCGATATGGGCGATAATGGAGAAGTTGCGAATCAGTTGGAGGTCGGTCATACACGCTCGGCAGCAATGAAGGTTGCGTAGGGCTCGCACCAGATGCGACCCTGCCCCAGAACCAAATCGGCCAATATTACCCGAAATCGCACCGCGGAGAAAGAAGATTCCCCGCGCCGATCACGCCCCCCCGTGATCCACACCCCGTCGCTCGATGCCCCGCAATCGAAAAACCACGTCATGCCGCGAACGGAAGCACGGCGGCCAGCGGCAAGGATGCCGCCATGCCACCGCACATTCCCAGTTATCCGCCGGTTGCCGCCTCCAGACAGTGCCTGACCCTCTTCGCCTCAACGCGACGCAGTTCCAGCATGCGCCGAAACCAATCGGGATCTTTTTGAAAGGTCAGCGCGCCCTCGCGGGGGAAATGGCGATCCCGCAGCCGCGACAACCAGAAACGCAGCGCCCCGGCGCGCAGCATGGCGGGCAACCCCTCCCCCTCGCCCGTGACCAACGGTCGCTGGCGGTGGTAGCCCTGCAACAAGGCCCGGGTGCGGGCCGGATCCAACCCGCCGTCCTCGCGGTGGCACCAGTCGTTGAGGGTGATCGCCAGGTCCCGCAGCAGGGCGTCATGGCCGGCGTTGTACCAGTCGAGCAATGCACTGACCCGGCCGCCATCGAACAACACGTTATCCCGAAACAGGTCGCCGTGGATCACGCCGCGCGGCAACCCTCGCAGCGCCAGTCCCGCCTGCCAGCTCAACTCCGACTCCAGCAATGCCGCCTCGTCACTTGGCAGAAACGGCGCGAGCTCACCCCCCAGGCGCTCCATCCAGGCCATGCCGTAGTCGTTTTGCCGCAGCGGCCGATAATCCATGGCGACGCGATGGGTCTTGCCCAGCGCCGCCCCCAGCGCCTCACAGTGACGCGCATCCGGCATCAGATCCGAAGCCCCCGCCAGACGCTCAAACAGCACCGCCGGTTTGCCCTTCAGCCGATGCAACATCTCCCCCGATCGGCTGGCCATGGGCCGCGCCACGGGCACCCCCTCCCCTGCCAGGCAGGCCATCAGCTCCAGGTACCAGGGCAACGCCTCAAAGGGCAGGATCTCGAACAGGGTCAACACCCAGCGGCCACGCTCCGTGGTCACGAAGTAGTTGGTATTCTCTATGCCCTCGCGAATCCCGCGAAACGCCACCAGCTCACCCTGCGCAAAGCCCGCCAGGAATTCGCGCATCTCCGACTCTTCAACAGCGGTATAGACCGACACCTTGCCTCCTTGTTGCCAGAACCGACCGAATCACCACAGGTTCGCCAGCCAAACCACAGAGACACAGAGATCACAGAGAGAGTTCAGGAGGTTACATGCAACCCTACGCTCACCTATCAGGTATTCGGTGCTAGCAAATGCAAACGCAATGCACGGAAAAGCCTCTGGGCGCTCTGTTCCTTTGTGGTCAACTGATCTTTTCAGGATGACCCTCGCCATTGTACCCGACGGGCGCCATTCAGACGGGCCTATTCGCTACAGCCACCATCAATCCGGCCTGCCCCTTCCCCCCGCCCCCGCTTTTTTGGGATACTTGACCCCTTTACCGAATCCCATCAAAACAGCCGTCGGAGAGCAGCATGCCCAAGTACCGTTCCCACACCTCCACCCAGGGTCGCAACATGGCCGGCGCCCGCGCCCTGTGGCGCGCCACCGGCATGAAGGACGAGGACTTCAACAACAAGCCCATCATCGCCATCGCCAACTCCTTTACCCAGTTCGTGCCCGGCCATGTTCATCTGAAGGACATGGGGCAACTAGTGGCGCGTCAGGTGGAGGCCGCCGGCGGCGTGGCCAAGGAGTTCAATACGATTGCCGTGGACGACGGCATCGCCATGGGCCATGACGGCATGCTCTACTCCCTGCCCTCCCGCGAGATCATCGCCGACGCGGTGGAGTACATGGTCAACGCCCACTGCGCCGATGCCCTGGTCTGCATCTCCAACTGCGACAAGATCACCCCCGGAATGCTCAACGCCGCCATGCGCCTCAACATCCCGGCGGTGTTCGTCTCCGGCGGTCCCATGGAGGCGGGCAAGGTACAGTGGCAAGGGGAGGAGCGCCATGTGGACCTGATCGACGCCATGATCGAGGCCGGCGACAGCAAGAACAGCGACGAGGACGTGGAGCGCATGGAGCGCAGCGCCTGCCCCACCTGCGGTTCCTGTTCCGGCATGTTCACCGCCAACTCCATGAACTGCCTGACCGAGGCGTTGGGCCTGAGCCTGCCCGGTAATGGGTCATTATTGGCCACCCACAAGGACCGCGAACGCCTGTTCAAGGAGGCGGGACGCATGGTCGTGGCCCTGGCCAAGCGCTACTACGAAGGCGACGACGCCAGCGTACTGCCCCGCTCCATCGCCACCTTCGACGCCTTTCAGAACGCCATGGCCCTGGACATCGCCATGGGCGGCTCCACCAACACCATCCTGCATCTGCTGGCGGCGGCCCAGGAGGGGCGGGTAGACTTCACCATGAAGGATATCGACGCGCTCTCCAAGCGCGTCCCGCACCTGGCCAAGGTCGCCCCCAGCACCCAGAAGTACCACATGGAAGACGTCCACCGCGCCGGCGGCGTAATGGCCATCCTCGGCGAACTCGACCGAGCCGGACTCATCAATCGCGACGTGCCCACCGTCCACGCCACCGACATGGGTGAGGCCATCGCGCTGTGGGACGTGCGCCTCACCGAGGATGAAAAGCGCAAGAACTTCTACCGCGCCGCCCCCGGCGGCGTACCCACCCAGACCGCCTTCAGCCAGGACAAACGCTACCCCACCCTCGACATCGACCGTGAAAACGGCTGCATCCGCGACAAGGCCCACGCCTACAGCCAGGACGGCGGCCTCGCCGTGCTCTACGGCAACATCGCCCTCGACGGCTGCGTGGTCAAGACCGCCGGCGTGGACGCATCCATCCTCAAATTCTCCGGCCCCGCGCGGATCTTTGAATCACAAGACGCAGCGGTAGAAGCCATCCTCGGCGACCAGATCCAGGCCGGCGACGTAGTCCTGATCCGCTACGAAGGCCCCAAGGGCGGCCCCGGCATGCAGGAGATGCTCTACCCCACCAGCTACCTCAAGTCCAAGGGCATGGGTAAAGTCTGCGCCCTGCTGACGGATGGCCGCTTCTCCGGCGGAACTTCTGGTTTGAGCATCGGCCACGCCTCCCCCGAGGCCGCCGAGGGCGGCGCGATTGGGCTGGTGGAAGAAGGCGACACCATCGAGATCGACATCCCTGGGCGTACCATTCGCGTTGCGGTGTCGGACGAAGAACTAGCCGAACGACGCAAGGCCATGGAAGCCAAGGGCAAGGACGCCTGGAAACCGGCGCAGAAGCGGGATCGAGTGGTGAGTCAGGCGTTAAGGGCCTATGCGGCGATGACCACCTCCGCGGCGCGAGGGGCGGTGCGGGATGTGAGTCAGTTGGAGAAGTAACTCCTGAACGTTAGAAGGCTACCTTGTACACCACAAATGCGAATCTGACCCTGTTAGGATGTACTCGTTTCATTACTTTTCAACCTGAGTGACCAATAGTGGCTAGAGCTGACTTACTAATCCGACTTGTTCAATCTGGGGTGCAAAGCGATAAATTGGCCTTCAGGAAGGTTGCGGAAGCCATTATTGCTGAAGAGCGGACTAAGCAGCACAAGGTGCTGGCCGAGAAACTAGAGGAATTACTTAATGCCGCGCCGGTTGAACGCCCCGTTACCACTGGCGGTGGTCCTATGCTGGATCCGCGCATGGGTAACCTGTTCCATGAGGTTATGCCCCAGCGAAAGCTATCTGATTTGATCCTTCCAGATGAGGTACAGCTGATTTGCCAAAGCATGATTCAGGAACAGCACCGGACCGACCTGCTTCGATCATATAACCTGGAGCCCCGCAACCGCGTGCTTCTCATCGGGCCACCGGGTAATGGCAAGACATCCCTGGCCGAAGCCATTGCCGAAGCCTTGGTTGTCCCACTGCTTGTGGTTCGCTATGAGAGCGTCGTCGGTACCTACTTGGGCGAGACCGCTATCCGTCTGAAGAAACTGTTCGAGTACGCTTCTACTCGAAAATGCGTCCTCTTTTTCGACGAGTTTGAAACCCTCGGCAAGGAGCGGGGCGACCTGCATGAGACGGGTGAGATCAAGCGCGTGGTGAGTTCGCTGCTGATGCAGATCGACAACCTACCGAGCCATGTCATGGTCATCGGGGCAACCAATCATGCCGAACTACTGGACCGTGCAGTGTGGCGACGCTTCCAGGTCCGCATGACACTACCCGGCCCGACCCGTGCTCGCCTAACAGAGTGGTTCGAAAAGTTCGAACGTCGGATCAAGATCCCCCTGGGATACGCGCCTAGCACTTTGGCTAAACGCCTAATAGGATCAAATTTCGCCGAAGTCGAAGAGTTCGGCACGACCGTGTTCCGCCAATATGTGCTCGAACAACCGAACTCCAACATGAAGGATATCGTATCGAATACCCTCCAGAGCTGGTCCGCCAGATCAGTCACCGTGGCTCAACAGGACGAACCGGAGATGAAGGATGCCTGAACGTCCACTACTCCTTTTCCCGACGCCACAACCGGCTGATAGGACGAAACAGAAGCCCCAGTTCGGACGCGTTCATAAGCCCAATGTGACGCGACAAGGTCAACGCCTTTCCCCGATGTTCAACCAACTACAGGAAGCTTTTGAAGCCCGCAGAGTTGAGATTCAGCAAAACACTGCGGGTATAGACCCCGAGCAGGTTTTGGTCATTGAGATCATTGGTAGCGTGGACAATTTTGCCAATGCCGTGAAACGCATCGAGGGGCTCGAGTGGATGGGTGAACTCGAGAGCGACGAGATTGCGCCCGACCAAGATTTTTATGATGAGAATAATCCTGAAAAGGAACTGAATGGCCGTCTGTATCTGGTGATGACCAATCAGCGAGCCCTCGACGAGATGCTGTCTCTGTGGAGACGCTACCAGGCTGATCCAAACATGCAGTTCGAGCGCGGTCTTACAAAGTTCCGCGACGTGTTCATACACCTGAAGAGCATCCGTCGGTGGGATGTTCAGGACAGGCTACTTGAAACCGGCGTAATTGATATCTGGCATGAGGATCTGGAATACGACGGTGATCGGGTCATTCCCTTTGAGGCTGAGCTTTGGTTTCGCGGAAGTGACGAGCTTCGAGCAGTTAGCGCGAACCAAGTCACGAACCTCGTTCAGCAAACAGGCGGCCGAATACTGAACCAGTCCGTGATTGAGGGCATCGCCTACCATGGGCTCCTGGCCGAACTTCCGGCTAATGCGATTCGAGCTATCGTTGAGAACCCGACAACTGAGCTGGTAAAATGTGAGAACATCATGTTCTTCAGGCCCGTTGGGCAAATGGTGGTCGGAGACAAATCTCCAGAGGGAGATGTTGAAATCACCCAGATTGAAGAGATGCCGCTGCCTACTGGCGATCCTGTCGTGGCTCTTTTTGATGGGGTTCCGCTGGCCAATCACAGTTTTTTGGCTGGCCGTTTGATTATCGACGATCCAGATAGCTGGGAAGCTGATTACGCGGCATCTGAGCGCGTCCACGGCACCTCAATGGCATCGCTCATCGTCCATGGCGACCTGAACCAGCCTCAGCCTCCTCTATCCAGGCCAATTTACGTTCGGCCTATAATGAAGCCACTGAACTGGCTCGACACGCCTCGCCCCGAGGGGATTCCTGAAAATTGCCTTGCGGTCGACCTAATCCACAGGGCCGTTAAGCGATTATTCGAGGGTGAGCAGAGGGAAGGTCCGGCAGCTCCTCAAATTAAAGTAATCAACTTGTCAATCGGTGACCGAACCCGCCAATTCACACAGTCTATGAGCCCGATTGCCAGATTGCTGGACTGGTTGAGCGTGAAGTATGGCGTGCTGTTTGTCGTCAGCGCCGGGAATCATTCAACAACAATATCCTTGGGCGTATCTCGGGAAGAATTCGAGGCTTTTGAGGCGGACGAACTTGAAGCGGCAACGATCAAAGCCCTGTACAGGGACGCCCGGCACAGAAAACTTCTTTCGCCAGCGGAAACGATTAACGGCATCAGCGTTGGGGCACTACATCACGACACATCTACCCCTTTTACTTCGGGTCGCGGGACTGATCCGTTTTCTCTTCCTCTTCCTAGTCCTGTTTCGGCGTTTGGGTCTGGTTATCGTAGATCTATTAAGCCCGATCTCTTATTTGCCGGAGGACGGCAATATTACAAGCCTTCAATTGGAACCGGACATGTTAGACTGGACACTGCTATTTATATATCCCCCCCAGGAAACAAAGTCGCTTCACCCGGAAGCCTTGCTGGTGAATTAAGTGCCACCGCTTACAGTTGCGGTACGAGCAATGCGACTGCCTTGGTCAGCAGAGCCGCTGGCATTTGTTACGACTCTTTACAGCAAATCTTCAGCGATCAAGCGGCTGAAGTCGATGCATCGAATTATGAAGTGTCCCTGTTAAAGGCGATGCTGGTCCATGGTTCCTCGTGGGGTGACATAGGTTCGCGAATTTCCGAGGTGCTTCGTACCCCTGAAAACGGCCGCCAGCTCAGTGGGCTGATTAGTCGATGGATTGGTTATGGCTTACCTGCGGTGGACCGTGTTCTGGATTGCACAGAACAGCGAGCAACAGTTTTGGGCTTCGGGCAGCTTTCCAATGGCGAAGCACACGTTTTCAACCTCCCTCTACCTCCATCGCTGGGATCGCGCCCTGAGTGGCGACGCCTGACCATTACCTTGGCTTGGTTGTCCCCAATCTCGGCAAGCACTCAAAAATATCGTACTGCAAGCCTCTGGTTTGAAAATAAAAAGAACGGCTTAGCTCCAACTCGAAGTGATGCCGATTGGCGGGCAGTGCGACGCGGAACTGTCCAACACGAGGTTTTCGAAGGCCGGAGAGCAGAGCCTTTCGTTGACGGGGAATTTATCGAAATCAAAGTAAACTGCCGCGAAGACGCCGGAAAAATACAGAACCCCGTCGCGTACGGATTGGTCGTATCATTGGAGGTTGCCGAAGATATCGATATCCCCATTTACAACGAGGTACGAACGCGTATAGCTCCATCGATTCAAATCCGTCAGTCTACATCATGATGGCTTGCTCAGTATCCTCCTCGCTCCCGTGCACCACAGGTAGGAACACCATCTCAACTACGTCGCGGTTCAATTCAAGATGCGACGTATCCACGACTGAGTTCCCAAGCGGAGAGGCTGTGAAAGTGTTCCGTCTTCTTCCCCTTATCCCTCGATGAGAGAGGCTTTATCGGAATACTTTTACAGTCTTGGCGCTTGGGAGCCAGAGAGTAGAACGAACATGCGCATAACTGAGAGTGCATCATGACCGCCATCTTCATCGAACGCGTAGGCCTGCGAAACTACAAAAGCATCGCCCAGTGCGATGTGCCGCTGGGAGCGCTCACCTACCTCGTCGGCCCCAATGGCTCTGGCAAAAGCAATTTTCTTGATGCCCTGCACCTGGTCAAAGATGCGCTAAGCGGTTCGCTGGATAATGCGATCCAGAAACGAGGTGGCCTGACCGAGGTCAGGCGCCGCTCAGGGGGGCACCCGACACATTTCGGCATTCGCCTGGAATTCCGCCTGCGGGATGGCCAGCAGGGGAGATACTCCTTCAATGTTGGCGCCCTGAAGAGAGGGGGCTTCGAGGTTCAGATGGAGGAGTGCGTCCTCGGCGAGCGGGGTAAGGGACCTTACTACAAGGTCGAGAAAGGCGTGGTCAAGGAGAGTAGTGAGGCCACCTTTCCCGCCGTGGTCTCTGATCGACTTGCTCTGGTAAATGCCGCGGGTAATCCCGTTTTTCGCCCCATCTTCGATGCCCTGACATCCATGGGCTTTTACAACCTGAACCCCAAGGTTATCCGCGAATTGCAGCGCCCTCAGGATGGCCGTCTGTTGCAACCCGCGGGTGAGAATATCGTCAGCGTCATCGCTCACCTGGAACGCGACGCTGGAGATGCCATGTCGACCATTCAGGAGTACCTGCAAAAAGTCGTCCCTATGATCCACGGCATTGAACGGAAAGCCGTTGGCCCCGCGGAGACCCTGGAGTTTCGTCAGGAAGTCGCGGGGCAGAAACACCCCTGGCGCTTTCTTGCCCAGAACATGTCCGACGGAACCCTGCGCGCACTAGGGATTCTCGCCGCGCTCTACCAGGAAAACCAGGATCACACGCCATCCCTGATCGGCATCGAAGAGCCGGAGACCACCCTTCATCCGGCCGCGGCCAGCGCATTGCGGGATGCCCTGCAGCGGGCCAGCCGGCGCACCCAGGTATTGGTCACCAGCCATAGCCCTGACCTGCTGGATGACAACGAGATCGAGTCCGAGCATCTCTTGTCCGTTACCGTGCAAGAGGGCGAAACCCAGCTCGCCCCTGTTGACCAGGCGTCGCGTCAAGCCATGCGGGACCATCTTTTCACTCCCGGGGAACTGCTGCGTCTCAATCAACTGGCCCCGGACCCGGAAGAGCTGGATCGTCAAAGGCATAGTCAGCTGGACCTATTCGCCGACCGCAAGCCATGAGCCGAGTTACGCCCATCGTAGAGGGGGCCGGCGAGGTCGAAGCCCTACCCCTCCTGTTGCGACGGCTGTGGGAGTGGCGAACGCCCACGGAACCCTACCCTGGGCAGATCAATCCACCCATCCGTGTGCGGCGCGACCGTTTCCTGAACAAGGAACAAGAGTTTGAACGCTACCTGCTGCTGGCCCATGCCGAAGCCCTGCCGAATGGCTGGATTTTGATCCTGTTCGATGCCGATGATGATTGTCCCGCCCAACTGGGACATGAAATCCTCCAACGTGCCCGAGAGATCCTCCCAACCGCGCGAATCTCGGTGGTACTGGCCAATCGAGAATATGAAGCCTGGTTTATCGCTGCCGCCAATGCCCTGGACGGATGCCGGGGCTTTGCGCTTGACAACGACAAACCACTCCCCGATGCTGAAGTCCCTCGCGATGCCAAGGGGTGGATCGGGCGGCGAATGTCAGGGAAAAAATATTCGGAAGTACTCGATCAGCCTGCCCTGACCCAACAGATGGACCTCGCCGCGGTGTATGCGGCAAGTCGATCCTTCCGCAAGCTATGCCGCGAGTGGGACAAATACTGGCAAACCTCTTGAGAAGCATCGCTCCATGATCAGGAAACCAAAAGCAATCCCGCTACCCAACCCTTTGTTCACACTACTGTGCCTCGTCTTTCTTTCCCTCACTCCCATCCAAGCCGCCGACCTCCTCCTGCTCAAACGCTACACTCCCGATAAAGATGTCACCGGCTGGCTGATGAGCGAGAAGTTGGATGGGGTGCGGGCCCATTGGACCGGCAGCGAGTTGGTCTCTCGGCAGGGCAACCCGTTCGCCGCCCCGGCCTGGTTCACCGAGGGTCTGCCGCCGTTCGAGCTGGATGGGGAGTTGTGGACCCAGCGGGGGGATTTCGCTCGTATTCAGTCCATCACGAGTCGGGATGATCCCCACGAGGGCTGGCGGGAGCTGGGCTACTACATCTTCGAAGTGCCCCATGCGCCGGGCGGCTTGATGGCGCGACTGGATCGCCTGCGGGTCTGGCTGCGCGATCATCCGGTCAAGCACCTGCATATCATCGAACAGATCCCCGTTCGCGACCCGGGCCATCTGAATGCAGCGTTGGAGAGGGTGGAGAGCATGGCCGGCGAGGGTCTGGTGGTGCGGGATCCTGACACGCCCTACACCACCGGCCGCGGCGATGCGGCGCTGAAGGTGGTCTCCTTCGAGACCATGGAGGGGACGGTGGCGGGATATAAGGAGGGCAAGGGCAAATATACCGGCATGACCGGGGCGCTGGAGGTTGAGCTAGCCGATGGGCAGCGACTGTTCATCGGCTCCGGGCTGAGCGACGCGGAGCGCAACGATCCACCGCCCATCGGCGCTTTGATCACCTTCAAATACCGCGGGCTGACCAGCAACGGACTGCCTCGATTCGCATCATTTCTGCGGATTCGCAAACTGCCATGAGAGACGACCAAGCCATGATCTCTGTATCCACATGAGGCGCCCACGCGCATTGCGGCAAACTCACAACCTGCGGAAAATTGTGGGAACGGTTTTCAACCGCGACACTGAGGCCCGGACGAAGCCCCGTATTCGCGGATGCAATCCGCTCCCACAGGCTGGGGAGTGTCAATTTCCGGGCTGGTGCATCAACCATGGTCGTTAAAATGAACTCCCTGGACCGACTCACATTGGCGGCGATTCGCCTCTACCAGCGCCACATCTCCCCCCGCAAGGGCTTCTGCTGCGCCCATCGGGCCGCTTGGGGCGGCCCATCCTGCTCGGCTTTCACCCATGACCGCATCACGGAGGTTGGCCTGTGGGGTGCGTTGCCGGAGGTTCGCGAGCGGTTCAGTGCGTGCAAGAAGGCGGCGGAGGCGTTGCGGAAACGGCGCGAGGCGAGAGAAAAACGGAGAAAGGAAGGGAACAGCAGCGCCTGCGAGTTCGCCGCCCTACCCTGCGAGTGCCTGCCCCATAGCCTTGAAGGCTGCGGAGGCGGCCTTGGCGGCGCCGGCGCGGCCGCCGCGGGCGGTTGTGATGGCTGCGCCTGCACGCCGTTCTGATTCAGCCATCGACCAGCTTTTTCATGCGATAGATCCGTTCCAGCGCCTGCTTGGGGGTCAGGTTATCGGGATCGAGTTTGCCGACGAACTCCGCCAGTTCGGTGTAATCCACCACCAGCTCCTGGGCCTGAGCGGGCTCCTCTTCGAACAGGGAGAGCTGTCGCGATTGCTGGTCGCTGTGGCGGCGGGCGGCGTTTTCCAGTTCCCGCAGGCGTAGCTTGGCGCGGCGGATCACCTCCCGGGGCACACCGGCGAGGGCGGCGACTTGCAGGCCGTAGCTCTGGTTGGCCGGTCCCTCCTTGACCGAGTGCATGAAGACGATGCCGTCGCCATGCTCCACCGCGTCGAGATGGACGTTAGCAATACCAGGATACTCGTCGGGCAGGGTGGTCAGCTCGAAGTAGTGGGTGGCGAAGAGGGTGAAGGCGCGAATGCGCACCGCCAGCTCCACCCCGCAGGCCCAGGCCAGGGAGAGGCCGTCGAAGGTGCTGGTGCCGCGGCCGATCTCGTCCATCAGCACCAGGCTCTGCTCGGTGGCGTTGTGCAGGATATTGGCGGTCTCCTCCATCTCGACCATGAAGGTGGAGCGTCCGCCGGCCAGGTCATCCGATGCGCCGATGCGGGAGAAGATGCGATCGATGGGGCCGATCTCCGCCGACGCCGCCGGCACGAAGCCGCCGCACCAGGCGAGCAGCACGATCAGCGCGGTCTGACGCATGTAGGTGGATTTACCGCCCATATTCGGGCCGGTGATGATCAGGATCCGTCGCCGTTCGTCGAAGGTGACGCCATTGGGCACGAAGGGGGTGTCGCTGACCTGCTCCACCACCGGGTGACGGCCATCGACGATCTGGATGCCCGGCT
>JAABSM010000016.1 GCA_011390365.1 Gammaproteobacteria bacterium | reverse complement strand
GGTTCGTGTTCTACCTCCTTAAATCGCCCTACGTTGCATCGGAAATGGTGATGAGAGCGTCGGGTACGAGCGGCAGTCATCAGCGGATCAGCCCTACCGACCTGCTCTCCATCGAAGCGGTTTGTCCAGACGAAAGGGTTATCAATCTCTTTCATGAAACCGTGATCGACAACATCCGCAAAGCCCAAGCGAACCTTGACCAGAATCGTGTGCTTGCTGGCATCCGCGACACCCTCCTCCCCAAACTCATGTCCGGCGAGCTGCGGGTGGGCGACCCTGAAGAGTCCAAGGCGGTGGCCAAATGAGCGAGACCTACAACGTCTATTGCGACGAGTCCTGCCACCTGGAAAACGACCAGCAACCGGTGATGCTGTTGGGTGCCGCCTGGTGCCCCAGGGAGGAGGTAGCGCGACTCTCAAGGGAAGTGCAAGATATGAAGGCGCGGCACAGGGCCGCCGGCGAGCTGAAATGGTCCAAGGTTTCAATGGCTCGGCTGGACTTCTACCTGGAGTTGGTGGACTGGTTCCTGGCTGAAGCTCCGCTTCACTTTCGTGGACTGGTGGTGCTACACAAGGACCGGCTCAACCACTCTGTATTCAACGAGGGTTCACACGACGACTTCTATTACAAGATATTGTCTCTTTGTAAGGGACTTCAGAGCCTCGCAGCCGGTATTCGACGGGAAGTCGGTTTGGTTTTTTCCTGAGATGGAAGACGGTAAGGAGAAGATCTTCTGGCATCTGACATCACGCGACGACAAGGAGACTGGAGAGAGGCTTCCTGATCTTCGACGATGCGAGCGACTGCCCTGGGTGCGACCCATGCTGGATTACCCGGAAAAAAGGGAGGTGCTTGCTTGGGACCATGAGGAAGGGGATGGGACGATAAAGACCTATGTCTGGCTGGAGAATCATGACTTTGTTGTAATCATGAAGAAGTATCCAGATGGGCGGCGGCGACTGATCACTTCGTTTTGGGTGGAATACGCGAACACCAAGCGCAAGCTACGCAAGAAGTATGACCGCGGAATCTGATGCCCAAAACAAGAAAGGCCAACGCAGAGCGTTGGCCCAACTCCTTCCACCATGGGTGGATGAGATAGTTGTATTATCGCCCCGACCGAGAGAAAACTCAAGCCAGGAAGGATGGGGATAGAAGTGTTTTCCGTAGAAAAAAAAGGCCCCGGTGTCTCTGCCCCGAGGCCAGTTGCCGACCGGGAATCCCCAGTCCATTGAGGGTCAGTATGATTGATGTATCCCCTTTTTTCAACCCGATGTTGGTAGGGACAGCTATGCCGAATTTTCACCCCCAGACTTTGTCGAGACCTCGGGCATCCCCAAGCCGACGGTGAACCGCATTATGCGCGAGGTGAAGAACGCGGGCGTGTTGGTTGAAATTCGGCCCGGTAGTGGACGGCGTGCGGCCATCCTGGCCTTCCGAGAACTGCTGAATATCGCGGAAGGCCAGGAGATATTTTGAGTCTCATATATGATCTACAAAGCGGCTTGTGTCTCACGAAAAGGGAAATATGAGACTCAAAACTACCATCAAGATTAGGAGTCAGTCATGCTCACTCAAGTCAAGCTAAGGAACTTCGGCCCTCTCGATAACCTGGAGTGGAAAGGTCTCGGCAAAATTAATCTGGTTATTGGGGGGAATGGCAGTGGCAAGACCTTCTTGCTCAAGGCGCTCTATAGCGCCATGCGCACCCTGGAGGGGTTCCAGCGGGGTGAAGAGTTGCGCACGGCCGCGGATATCTTGACAGAAAAGCTACACTGGACCTATCAGGCCGACCGTATTGGCGAGCTGGTCACCAAGGGCGCGGAACATCCCCTATCCTGCGAAGTCTGGTTGGATGATCAAAGCTTTCGTTATGAGTTCGGCAAGGATACCACCAAGCAGATAACGGAGCTGGAAAACCATGTGATGCCGCGTGAAAGCAATTCGATTTTCTTGCCAGCCAAGGAAGTGCTTTCGTTGCAGCCGGTGATTCTCAAGTCCAGAGAACAAGACAAGGCGTTTGGCTTCGATGATACCTATCTTGATTTGGCCCGGGCGCTTCGTACTGCCCCCAAGGGAGGTAAAAACTATAAGGAATTCTCAACATCAAGAAAAAGCCTTGAGTCGATTTTGGGTGGAAAGATTGAGTACGATGAAAGTCGAGGACGCTGGCAATTCAAGAAGGGAAATCAGCGATTTCCCATCGGTGTAACCTCGGAGGGCGTTAAAAAGATTGCCATCCTGGATACTTTGCTGGGTAATCGCTACCTCTCAACGGATTCCGTGGTCTTTATCGATGAACCAGAGTCCGCGCTGCACCCCAAGGCCATCTACGATTTTCTTGATATAGTGGGATTGCTGGCGGAGCGGGGGATCCAGTTTTTTCTCGCCAGCCACTCCTATTTTGTCGTCAAAAAGCTGTTCCTGATCGCACAAGAAAAAGGGCTGTCCATTCCCGTAATCTCTGAACAAGGCCATGGTGACTGGCTAGTGGAAGATTTGAAGGACGGCATGCCAGATAACCCGATTATTGACGAATCCATCCGTCTTTACAAAGAGGAAGTGGGGTTGAGCCTGGGATGAATTGCCAAGAGCCGCTGATTGAATCTGATATGACCTTTGGCCCTTTTCCGGCAGGGCACTGTTTTCCCATCGAGACCTGCGATACTTACCGGAAGCTTGGAGATGGGGTAAAAATAGCCGAATTCCTGCTGTTGAATTCGACCGAAGGCAAGCCTCCCGTTATCTGGATTGTGGAAGCCAAAAAAAGCTCCCCGAAGCCTCAAACGCAACCCGCCTTCGACCAATATGTGGCCGATATTCAGGCCAAATTGTTCAATGCTTTAGGGCTATGGTTTGCCATGCGGCTGAACAGGCATTCCGAGGATGCGACCGAGTTACCGGAACAATTCAGACAACTGGATCTGGCGGTGGTCGATTTTCGGTTAATTCTGGTGATCAAAGGGTTTGAAATGGCATGGCTTGATCCATTGCGAGATGCGCTGAAAAAGAAGTTGAGGCCGCTGGTAAAGACTTGGGCGTTGTCTCCCATGGCGGTGCAAGTCATCAATGATGAAATGGCTAGAACCCATAATCTGATCCAGTAAAGGAGTGGGGGGAATGGACGACAAACTCAACGAAAACGCCATTGAGCGCTACGCCATCCAACATCTGGAGGCCCAGGGCTACCAGTACATCCACGGTCCCGATCTCGCCCCGGATGGCGAGGCCCCCGAGCGCGCCAGCTACGCCGACGTCATCCTGGCGGATCGCCTACGCTCCGCCATTGCCCGCATCAATCCGACCGTGCCCATGGACGCCCAGGAACAGGCGATCAAGGAGGTGCTCAACGCCCACGCCCCGGAGTTGCTCGCCTCCAACGAGGCCTTCCACCGGTTGCTGACGGAAGGGGTGGAGGTGGAGTATCAGTATGAGGGGCGGACCAAGGGGGACAAGGTCTGGCTGGTGGACTTCGCGAACCCGGAGGCCAACGACTGCCTGGTGGTGAATCAATTCACCATCATTGAGGATCACGTCAACAAGCGCCCGGACCTGATCCTCTTCATCAACGGCCTGCCGCTGGTGGTGATTGAGCTCAAGAACGCCGCCAACGAGAACGCCACCCTCAAGTCCGCCTTCACCCAGTTGCGGAACTACAAGTCGGCGATCCCGAGCCTGTTTACCTACAACGGCCTGCTGGTGGCCTCTGATGGGCTGGAGGCGCGCATGGGCTCGCTCTCCGCCGGTTTCTCCCGCTTCATGACCTGGAAAAGCCCTCACCCCGGCCCTCTCCCGCAGGGAGAGGGAGAAAAAGCCCCTCTCCCCGAGGGAGAGGGGTTTGGGGTGAGGGCGATATCCGCGATAAAGGAGCCGGAGTTGCAGACCCTGATTCAGGGCGCGCTGGGGCCGGCGACCCTGTTGGAGTTGATCCGTCACTTCACCGTGTTTGAGAAAGAGAGCCGGGAAGATGCCAAGACCGGGTTGATTACGGTGGAGACGGTGAAGAAGGTGGCGGCCTACCACCAGTTCTACGCCGTGCGAAAGGCGGTGGAATCCACCATCCAGGCCACTGGCACGGATGGCAGCCGCAAGGGCGGGGTGGTGTGGCACACCCAGGGCAGCGGCAAGTCCCTCTCCATGGTCTTCTACTCCGGCAAGCTGGTGCTGGCCCTGGATAACCCGACCATCGTGGTGCTCACCGATCGCAACGACCTGGATGACCAGCTCTTCGATACCTTCGCCGCCAGCCGCCAGCTACTCCGCCAGGAGCCGGTTCAGGCCGAGGGGCGCGAAGACCTGCGCAACAAGCTCAACGTGGCCTCGGGTGGGATCGTCTTCACCACCCTGCAGAAGTTCTCCCCCAGAGAGGGCGAGGCGCTCTACCCGCTGCTCTCGGACCGGCGCAATATCGTCGTCATCGCCGACGAGGCCCACCGCAGCCAGTACGGTTTCAAGGCCCGCGAGGTGGACATCAAGGACGCCGATGGCAAGATAGTGGGCAAGAAGACCGCCTACGGCTTCGCCAAGTACCTGCGCGACGCATTGCCCAACGCCACCTTCATCGGCTTTACCGGGACCCCGGTGGAGCTGGACGACAAGAACACCCCGGCGGTGTTCGGCGACTATGTGGACATCTACGACATCGAGCAGGCGGTGGAAGACGGCGCAACGGTGCGCATCTACTACGAAAGTCGATTGGCCAAGGTCAAGATCAAGGACGAGTACAAGGAGACGCTTGATGAGGATTTCGATGCCATCATGGAAGAGGGCGGGGTCTATGAGGTCGATACCGAAGAGGCGTTGAAGGCCAAATGGACCCGCGTTGAAGCCATCGTCGGCCACCCGGAGCGGGTCGCCAACGTAGCGCAAGATCTGGTGGCCCACTTCGAGACCCGCCGGGAGATCTTCGAAGGCAAGGCGATGATCGTCTCCATGAGCCGGAGGATTTGCGTATTGCTTTACGATGCGATCGTCAAAATTCGCCCCGATTGGCATCACAAGGATGACGACAAGGGGGTGATCAAGGTCATCATGACTGGTTCCAGCGCCGACCCACCGCCCATGCAGCCCCATATCCGCACCAAGGAGGCCCGCAAGGCGATTGGCGACCGCCTGAAGAACCCCGACGACCCCCTCAAGCTGGTGATCGTGCGCGATATGTGGCTCACCGGCTTCGATGCCCCCAGCCTTTGCACGCTCTACGTGGACAAGCCCATGAAGGGCCACAACCTGATGCAGGCCATCGCCCGGGTGAACCGGGTCTACAAGGACAAGCCCGGCGGTCTGGTGGTGGACTACATCGGCATCGCCTCGGACCTCAAGCGGGCGCTCTCCACCTACACCGCGAGCGGGGGGCAAGGCACGCCGACCCTTGATATGGACGAGGCCGTCGCCGCCGTGATGGAGAAGTTCGAGGTGGTGGATCAGATGCTGGCGGGTTTCGACTACCGCCGCTACTTTACTGTGAATCTACCGAGGAGTGGCAGTCCTCAAAGGACTGCCACTCCTTGGGCTGATTCATTTCCCGGGGTGGTGCATCACTCCATGACCGTTAGCGCCGACACCGGGGCCAGGCTCAGCATTATTCTGGAGGCCGAAGAGTTCATCCTGGGCCTGGAAGATGGCAAGGAGCGTTTCACCAAGCAGGTCGGCCTGCTCGCCAAGGCCTTCGCCCTGGCAGCCCCGGATGAACGCGCCATGGCCATCAAGGACGAGCTCTCCTTCTTCCAGGCGGTAAAGGCCCGACTGGCCAAGTTCGAGCGCGGCCAGGGCAAGAGCCGGGAGGAGATCGATACCGCCATCCGCCAACTCATCGACGAGGCGGTGGTCTCCGAACAGGTGGTGGACATCTTTGACGCCGCCGGCATCAAGAAGCCGGACATCTCCATCCTTTCCGACGAGTTCATGGCCGAGGTCAAGGGCATGCCTCACAAGAACCTCGCCCTGGAGCTTTTGAAGAAGATCCTCAGCGATGAAATCCGCTCCCGCTCCCGCAAGAACATGGTCCAGAGCAAGGCCCTCTCCGAGATGCTGGAGGGCGCGATCAACCGCTACCAGAACAACCTCCTCTCCGCCTCCGAGGTCATCCAGGAGCTGATCGACATGGCCAGGGAGATCCGCGAGGCCGACCGCCGCGGGGAGAACCTCGGCCTCACCGACGACGAACTCGCCTTCTACGACGCCCTGGAGGTCAACGACAGCGCCGTGGCGATCCTCGGCGACGAGATCCTGCGCCACATCGCCCGCGACCTGGTGGCGATCGTCAAAAAGAACGCCACCATCGACTGGACGGTGAAGGAGACGGTTCGCTCACGGATGAAGGTGATGGTAAAAAGAATCTTGCGGAAATACGGCTATCCGCCGGACAAGCAGGTCACGGCTACGGAGACGGTGTTGAAGCAGGCGGCGCTGTTGGCGGATGGGTGGGCGGGTGGTGGTTAGCGGCGAATTCCAACGAGTCATCACCGTGAGTCTGGAGACGATGGGGATTATTAAGGGATTGCCGAAGCCCGTGGCACTTGAGCATTACCGCCTGGAGCGACGTCCTCCGCCGTTTCGAGAGCGGGTGGATCTGCAAGCCAATGGGTATTTTTTTACACTGATGGCCGGCGGATCGGTGAAACGTCCGGAGTGGGGTGGAGCGGCTCGGCGACGAGTCACGATCTGTTCACGTTGGAGTTTTGGAGGTGTTGCAGGGCGCTGGTAACCCCCTGACCGAATTGGTGGAGCCGAGGGGGATCGAACCCCTGACCTTCGCATTGCGAACGCGACGCTCTCCCAGCTGAGCTACGGCCCCATGGTCTTGCGGCGGGGCCTTGGCCCCTGGTTGTCGCATCGGCGGGATTTGTTCCCGTGCCAAGCGAGCGGCGCATTATAGCACCGCAAGCCGGTTGCAAGTCAATATTGCCGTGAGTCCCATTCTCGGGTATAACCGTAGCTGTTGTTAGCCCTTGCGTACCTCTCGTGCTTGATACCTCCGCCTATCTCTTGCCCACCGATTTTCCCGCCATTTCGCGTACCGCGCTGGCGACGCTTCAGGTCAATCTTGGTTACCGTTGCAATCAGCGCTGCCTGCACTGCCATGTGGCGGCGGGGCCGGAGCGTAGCGAGGAGATGGATGCCGCGACCCGCGAGCTGCTGCTGGGGGTGCTGGCGCACACCGGGTGCGACACCCTGGATCTGACCGGCGGCGCGCCGGAGCTCAATCCCGGCTTTCGCGATCTCGTCGAGCGGGCGGTCGGGCTCGGCGTGACGGTGATCGACCGCTGCAATCTGAGCATCCTGGGCGAACCGGGGCAGCAGGGGCTCGGCGACTTTCTCGCCGCCCATCGGGTGCATGTGGTGGCGTCGTTGCCCTGCTACCTGGAGGAGAACGTGGACGGTCAGCGCGGCAAGGGGGTCTTCGAAGAGAGTATCGCCGGTCTGCGCAAACTCAACGCGGTTGGCTATGGCGGCGAGGGGGGATTGCCGCTGGATTTGGTCTACAATCCGACCGGTCCGCAACTGCCGCCGCCCCAGGGCCCGCTGGAAAACGACTATAAACGGGAGCTGGAGGGGCGATACGGGGTGCGCTTTTCGCGCCTGCTGACCATCGCCAACATGCCGATCAAGCGATTTGGCAGCACGCTTCTCTCCCGCGGCGAATTGCATGGCTACCTGGATCTTCTGCGCGGCGCCCATGATCCGGGGAACCTGGAGACGGTGATGTGCCGCGGCATGCTCAGCGTCGACTGGCGCGGTTATCTGTACGATTGCGATTTCAACCAAATGCTGGATCTGCCGGTCCGATTGGCGGACCGAAAGCGTCCTCACCTCCGGGATTTGCTGGAGCGGGAGGCGAAGGGCGGGCCGATTCGCGTGGCCGAACATTGTTACGGCTGCACGGCGGGGCAGGGCAGCAGTTGCGGAGGAGCACTGAAAGAGTGAATGAAAGCAAGGATCGATTGTCCGTCATTATCCCGACGTTGAACGAGGGGGCGGTGATTGAGAGGTTGCTGCAATCTTTGCAGCCGTTGAGAAGGCAGGGCGATGAGATCATCCTGGTGGACGGGGGCAGTGATGACGATACCCGGGAAAAGGCGTTGCCGCTGGTGGACCGACTGCTCGCCACCGAACGCGGGCGCGCCCATCAGATGAACGAAGGGGCGAAGGTGGCGAGCGGGGATATCCTGTGGTTCATCCATGCCGACACCAGACTCCCCGGGAACGGCGCCGACGCGGTGCGGGAGGCGCTGACGCTGCGGGATTACTGCTGGGGGCGCTTCGATGTCGACATCCAGGGCCGTCACCCGCTGCTGAGGTTGGTGGCGGGGCTGATGAACCGCCGTTCCCGCTGGACCGGCATCGCCACCGGCGATCAGGGTATCTTCATCCGCCGCCACGGCTTCTTTCAGGTAGGCGGTTTTCCGGATCTGCCGCTGATGGAAGACGTGGCGATGAGCGACAGGCTACGCCGCCTCTCTCGCCCCTGTTGTCTGAAGCTTCGCCTTGGTACCTCCGGGCGGCGTTGGGAGCGCAACGGCGTGCTCCGCACCCTGTTGCTGATGTGGGGCCTGCGCCTCGCGTTCTGGTTGCGGGTCGATCCGCGACGGCTGGCGGCGAGTTATCGCGATTGCGCTTCCCCGACGCCCGAATCCTGATCTTCGCCAAGGCCCCGCTCGCGGGCTATGCAAAGACGCGCCTGATCCCTCATCTGGGGGAGCAGGGGACGGCGGCGTTGGCGGCGGAGTTGATCCATCGCACCGTCAGGCGCATTGCCGCCGCCCGGCTCGCGCCGATCGAGCTGTGGTGCGCCCCCGACCGCCGCCACCCCCTCTTCGCCGAACTATCCCGAGGTGACCCGCTTACGCTCCATCGTCAGTGTGACGGCGACCTTGGCGCGCGCATGCATCATGCCTTGCAGGATGCGACAAGGCGCGGCGGGCGGGCGAAGATCCTGTTGGGTTGCGATGTGCCGGCGATGGAGAGCGCTGCGGTCGCGGATGCCATCCTCGCTTTGGAGGGGGCGACGGATGCGGTGCTGGGGCCGGTGGAGGACGGCGGCTACTGGTTGATCGGCCTGAATCGGCCCGACCCGCGTCTGTTCGAAGGGGTGGCCTGGAGTACGCCCGGGGTCGCCGAGGAGACCCGCCGACGCCTGCGGCAACAGGGGCTTGGCTGGAAGGAGTTGCCGCTGGCCTGGGACCTGGACGACGGCGACGACCTCAGGCGCTATCAACGCCTTAGAGAGAGCGCTGGCCCGGAATATGCTCGCGGTCGTCCCGCAGGGGGGTGACGATGCGCTCGAACTGGGAGGGGTGGATGTATTGCAGCACCTCCTTGGCCTCCGGGTTGTAGGCCACATCCAGGCCCTTGTCCGGGTAGAGCCAGTGGATGACGCCACCCTCTTCGCCGACCTTCTCCGCCGGTGCGCCGAAACGATCCTGGATCAGCTTTTCATCCAGATTCGCCATCGGGATGTAGGTGATCAGCTCGATCGGGAGGCGGTGGATCCGCGCCAGGTCGGCATCGCCGAGTTCGACGCGGCTGGTGCCGCTGCCGAGCTGGCTGATGCGCGCGCCCCCTTCGTAGAGGTCTTGCAGCAGCCCCTGGTCGGCGCGGATAAGAAAGACGAAGTCGCCGCGCAGTCCATTGAGGAAGATCTTTTCGAAATAGGCCTCCAGCGAGTAGTCCCCCTCGGGGCTCTTGAACAGGCTGACCTTGCCCTCTTCCTCGAACAGGGTGCGGGCGTCGCCGATGGTGCTTTCGCTTAGGGTCAGGCCGAATACCCGGGTGGCCCCGGAGGGCTGGACCTCGATCAGCCAGGGCAGCTTGAGGTCTCCGGTTGTCTTGCGCGCCCCCGGGGCGAGAATGGCGATGGCGATGGCGATGAAGGTGAAGAGCAGGACACCGAGGGCGATCTTCTTTTCCATGGCGGACGACTTCCTTGGGTTGACGTGAACCGGGGGCGCATTCTACCGCTTTGTGGTCACGGCTTCAGCAACGTGTGCGTGCAGGGAATCTCCGGGCCTGTTTTCGGGTGAACCGGAATTATGCTTTCGTCGCCGCGGAGGCGCAGAGATCGCGGGGGCTTCAGGGGGTTGGATACGCCCCTGCGCTCACCTACGTGGTGCTGGCAAGTGCATGCGTAATGCACTGAAAAGCCCCTGTGTGCTCCGTGTCTCCGTGGTCACCGGATCGTGTTGGACTCAAAGAAACGGATATTTCGACCCGGTTCGGGGACGGCGTACACGCTTTCAATGTCATTGAGATAAGCCATCGTGGCACTTTCCGGGAATGATGCGCCTCATTTCGTGGGTACGCCGAGCGTTTTGGGTTTCGCATAGAAGGATGTGCCGGCGACCGAGCGACAAGGCTTTTTACTCGGCACATCCTATGCCGGTTAGAGGATTTCCGGCCTGCTCCGGAGGGCGGCGCATCAGCGGCGGGATCCTGGTGTGCCGTTGACTGAATGACATTGTATGCGCCTTGGCGCGTGAAAGGCGATCGTACAGCACCAGGGGTGTACGCCAAACAGGCGCCGTAGCTATTGCAGCGGTACTTCAGGGTGGAGGGTCGCGCCTGGCGGGCGTCCCGTCTTTCGCATCGGTGAGCTGCTCCAGCATCTGCTCCATGCGCTCCAGGCGCTGCTCCATTACCTCCGCGTGCAGGCGCAGCCAGTGGATCTCGCCCGCTTCGCCCTGGTCATTTTCGCGGTCGAACTTTTCATGCTCCTTTTGCAGGGTTTCGAGCACGATGCCGATCATCATGTTGAGAAAGACGAAGGCGGCGATGAAGATGAAGGAGAGGTAATAGATCCAGCTCAAGGGGTAGACCTCCATGGTCTCGTACATCACATCGGTCCAGTCCTCGAAGGTGGCCACCCGAAACAGGGTCAGCAGGGAGATGCTGATGTTGCCCCATAGATAGTCATTGATGCCGTGGAAGAAGATGGTGCCTACCGCGGCGTAGATGTAGAAGATGATGAACATCAACAGGGAGACGTAGCCCATGCGCGGGATGGAGCTGACCAAGGCGTTGAGCAGGATACGCAGCTCCGGGACCATGGAGACCAGGCGCAGCACCCGGAAGATGCGCAGCAGCCGTCCCAGCAGCGCCATCTCGCTCTCTTCCACCGGGACCAGGCTGGCCACCACGATGATGAAGTCGAACAGGTTCCAGCCCTTGCGGAAGAAGCTCCTGAGGTCCTTCTCGGCGAGCATGCGGATGATGATCTCGGCGAGAAAGAACAGGGTGATGGCGTAGTCGAGACCTTCGAATACCTGCATAAGAAAGGGATCGATATCGTAGGTCTTGACGCCGATGACCAGCGCCGAGAGTATGATCACCAGGATCACGAAGGTCTCGAACAGCTTGTTTTCGCGAATGCGCTGGAAATGGTCTTGCAGTTTCGTGGCGGAAATCATCTTGCGCTCCCATTGGCGTCAACATCCCGAGGCGAGGCGCTATTATCGGCATCGACGAGCGTCGCGCAAGTCGTCAGGGGACTTTTCGGTGAGTCAATGAAAATCCAGAGGTTAAAGCGGATTGAGTCCAAATGCTATGATTGCCGCTTGCAATATTGGTCACGATTCGTATTTTAGGGGGTTGTCGCGTGGGGCGGCAGGCCGGCGGACGACAAGGCAGGACTTCAACGATGGCGCTATCCGACTATATCAACACCCTGGGACAGGATCTTCTCGCCCGCTATGGCGAACGGGTCCACAAGGTCGCCATCAACGCCGGAATGACCTGCCCCAACCGCGATGGCAGCAAGGGGCAGGGCGGCTGCACCTTTTGCAATAACGTCTCCTTCAGCCCCACGGCGCGCCGCGATCCGGTGGTATCGGAGCAGATCGAGAGCGGACGCCGGGTCATCCTCAAGCGCACCCGGGCGCGCCGTTTTCTCGCCTATTTTCAGGCCTATACCAATACCTACGCCGACGTCAGTTACCTCTCGGGGCTGTACCGACAGGCCCTGGACGAGCCGGACGTGGTCGGTCTCTCGGTGGGGACGCGGCCCGACTGCGTACCGGACGCGGTGCTCGATCTGCTGCGCGGCTATCAGGATGAAGGCTACGAGGTTTGGCTGGAGCTGGGCCTGCAATCGGCCTTCGATGAGACCCTCGACCGGGTCAACCGGGGCCACGGTTTTCGCGAGTATCGCGACGCCATCCGCGCCGCGCGCCTGCACGGCATCAAGGTCTGCACCCACCTCATCATGGGGCTGCCCGGCGAAGGGCGACAGGCCTCGCTGGCGACCCTGGAGCGGGTGCTGGAGTTGGGCGTTGAAGGCCTCAAGCTGCATCCCCTGCATGTGGTGAAGGGGACCATGCTGGCCAACCAGTGGCGGGCCGGGGAGTATCGGCCCTTGACCCTGGAAGAGTACGTGGAGACCGCCGCTGACCTCATCGAACGGACGCCGGAGTCGGTCATCTACCACCGGGTGACCGGAAGCGCCGCCGCGGATATCCTGCTGGCGCCGGCGTGGTGCGGCGGCAAATGGGTGGTGTTGAACGCCATAGAGCGGGAACTGGCGAGGCGAGGCGGGCGCCAGGGCAGCGCCCTGAACACCACGACGCCGGCCCCCAGACTGGCGGTGGGCGGCAAGTAGCCGTGATTCGCCGGTCATGGCGATCAGGGAGATATGGTAACATGGTGGGCTTTTGGGGGACCGACTCGGGTCTCTGGTTGGATACGGGGAAGTAAACAGCATGAAACAAGCGCCAGCAATCAAGTTGGTCATGACCAAGGCGCCCATGACCATCGACGCAGCCGAAACCGTTTTGTCAGCGCAGCGGATCATGAGCGAAAAGGGCTTTCGCCATCTGCCCGTGATGAAGGCAGGAAAACCGGTCAGCATGCTCTCGGACCGGGATGTCAACCTCGCACTGGTCGCCAATCACGGCCTGGTCAAGGCGGAAGAGATGACCGTCGAGGATGTCTGCACCCTCGCCACCTACACCGCCACTCCAGACTCCCGCCTGGATGAGGTGGTGCTTAATATGGCAGATCGCCAGATCGGCTCGGTGCTGGTGCTGGATGGGGATCAACTGGCGGGGATCTTTACCGCTACCGATGCGTGTCGGTATCTGGGGCTTTGTTTGCGGGGGGAACTCTAACCGGGCTCCTGGCTGAACACGGCCGCGGCGCTATCGACAAAAGGCCGCTTCCCGGAGCTCGGGAAGCGGCCTTTTTTTGGGGGCTATGGGTTGATGGTTGCGCTGAAGTCGGATCCGCTGGTCGCGTTGAAGCCAGGATTGAGGGTTATGATCCCATCGGAGGTGAAACTCCAGGGAAAACCATCGCTGGGGATGGTGACGGAGCTGAAGGTGTTGTCCGTAAACAGGCTATTGCTTCCGTCAAAGTTACGGGTACCCGCGGCGGAGCAGGTGTCCAGCAGATCCTGAGTCACCTCCAGGTTGGTGGCGGTGTTGGTGCAGGCGGATTCTGTGACAGTGACGAATTTTACGTGCCCCCACGTGAGGCCTGGCATGTTTTCCCAAGGGACTGCTCGGGCTTGAAGGAAGTAAACCCCGTCACTGCTAGGTATATACGTGAATTCCCCTGGCCCTGAAGATTTTCCGGATTGTTGTTCGGTTACGATGTTGGCGTTGGTAATCTCAATGTCGTCAATGAATAATCCTACGGGTGACTTCGTTGGGGAGTTGTCGTAGGAGTACAGGGAGGGTCCGTCCAAAGTGTATATAAAACGGAACTTGGCGGTGTACCCGGTGTAGGCAATCAAGGGTATGGATCGTTGTATGAACGCCGTATCACCGGCGCCTCCAGTACCGTCCTGAGAGTATTCGAGATCTATCCAGGAGCCACCGCCATCCAGGGAGATTTGGGCCTTGGCGTGTTGGTCGGCGGTGGCGTAACGTAGCAAAGACCAAAACTTCAGGTAGCTTGAGTCGTTCAAGATGAATTCTTGGTCGATTTCGAACCACATCTCGTCGTCACCGGAACGCATGTGGGCCAAATGGAACGAATTGTTACCGTTTTTCTTGTGAAGGTTGGAAATTAAATCGTCGTAACGTGGTTCTATTCCGGCCAAAATTTCTCCAGTGCCGCTCTCCGCGCCATTCGTGTATGTAGTGCTGGTCAGAGAGATTTCACGCCATTCGTGGCTTTCCGCCCACGGCAACGTGTCGTGGCTGTACGTCGCGCCATTGGTAGTAATAGCGTCGCTACCATAGACGCTGGGAATGGTCTCAAATCCTGTGCTGGCTTGGGGGTCATATATTGTTGTCGTATAAGTGTATTCATTTTGTGGCGCGTCAGCTATACCGGAAATGGTGATGGTGTAGGAGGTGTCTGACCCCGGATTCTCCCATGCGGCAAAAGAGTCGTCTGCATCGTAATTTTCGGGTACCCAAGTTATGGTGTTTTCGCCATATCCAGTGGATGTTTTGTCTTCTTCCTCAATGTCGACGCTAGCACCGACTTTTGTCATGCTAACCGTGGCGTTCGCAAAATTGGCACCTCGGTAGGAAAAGGACCAGCGTGGGTAGACCACATTGTATGGCACATAGCCAGGAGGTGGCCAAGCGATGAAGCCGTCACGTACGACGGCACCGCTTGATCCGTAGGTTCCGTCCTGTACATAGATGTTATTGGACTTTCTGTAATAGGTCTTTAAGTCGTCGATGTTATCGCCGTTGCTGTCTCCATTATAACCACCATCCCATGCTGGGCTGATATCACCTGTTCCCATTGTCTGAGTTTCAGGGTATATCAGCCACCGCCTGTGCCCCACCTTAGTATTCGTTGGTCCATTGTCACGCATTTGGGACATTACGGCATCCCAGCCAAAGTTGCCGATACTGATGTTCGAGTAGCCTGCCGCAGTATAGGCGTCACCGGTATAGCATGGGTCAGTGTTAACTGGGTAATGAGTGAGTTTATCGTTCCGTGACATGTATAGAGCCGAGTCTTGGCTTTTTTCGCTGAGCCCGCCGATGGCTGTGTCGAACTGGATGGTGCTGGGGACGCCCGCCATTGCCCGATACCAGTTGATGCGTGTAAGGGTGGAATCCATAAAATCATTGCTAATGGTGCCTGGATTGCATGGGTCATGGGTGCCATCCCACTCGATCGCTACCTTGGCGGAGGAATTGTATACCGAATTGAAAAATGCCTGGGATAGTTCTCTATCGGTTAGGTCCAAGGTGCCGAAATTGCCGGTTCGCGGAAAGGAGCTCATTGAGCGAAGCGATCTGGGCGGTTTAGACTGTTTGGCCAGGGTTGGGTTAGCGCGAGGCGCCGGTCCCAGTTCTGGAGGGAGCTCGTGATGCGGCTTTGGTGGCGTGTTAGCCCCGATTGTAATGGATGAGGTCAAGCCGAGCCCTATTAGCAGGACTAGGTTGTGGTTGAAGTATCTTCTGTTCATAGGGACGCTCTTGGAAAATTGGGAATTACTCTATTGTTGAGGCTGCACACCTGTTCCTAACGGGACACTGACATATACTCACCTGATTAGTAAGATGCTCCAGTTGAACGATGCCCACCGGGCTTTCTCGTTTTCTCGTTCCCATGCGCCGCATGGGAATGCAGTCTTGACCGCGTCGCGGTCCGAGTCGGGATGCGGCGCATCCAAGACAACTGAGATATCTTGCTAATCAAGTATACTCAAAGTATCTGGTAAGACCAGATATTTGTCCAGTTGAATGGTAATGCCTCGTCTCTTTTGCTGTATTGCCTCCCACTGGATGTGTCTGTTGTTGATGTGTCTGTTGTTAGGGTACGGGCTTCCGGTGGTCCGGCGGTGAGTGCAACCCGTCGCCCGCTCTCCGGGTGTACGCAAATTCAGTGACATAGAGCGAAAACCCGCCTAAGAAACTGATTTTTCGTTGTGCGTAACGCGCTGATTCTATTGAAATGTCGGGCGACGGGTTGCACTCTCCGGTGGTGGTCACGACTTGATACCGTGTCCTTGGGCCAATAGGTGAAGGCTAATGACTGCGAGGGTCAAGGTGAAGGAGGAGATGATAAGCAGGGCGACCAATGGAGATATATCTGAAACACCTAGTAATGCGTGACGAAACGCATTGATCATGTACAGAAGCGGGTTCGCGAGGGAGGCCTGTTGCCAGAACTCGGGCAGCATCTCGATCGAGTAGAAGACCCCGCCCAGGTAGGTCAGCGGCGTAAGGATGAAGGTGGGGACGATGGAGATGTCGTCGAAGGTGCGGGCGTAGATGGCGTTAATGAAGCCCCCCAGCGCGAACAGGATCGAGGTCAGCAGGACCACGGCGAGGGTCAGGGCATAGCTGTGGATGCGCAGGTCGCTGAAGATCAGGGAGACGATGGTCACGGCGCAGCCCACGGCTAGGCCGCGGGCGACGCCGCCGCTGACGTAACCGGCGAGGATCACCCAGTTGGGCACGGGGGCGACGATCAGCTCCTCGATGTGGCGCTGGAACTTGCTGCTGTAGAAGGATGAGACCACGTTGGCGTAGGAGTTGGTGATCACCGCCATCAGGATCAGCCCGGGAACGATGAAGTCGATATAGCGAAAGCCGTCCATGTCGCCGATGCGTTCGCCGATCAACTTGCCGAAGATGACGAAGTAGAGGGTGGTGGTGACCACGGGCGGGAGTACGGTCTGTACCCAGATGCGGGCGAAGCGCAGGATCTCCTTGGTGACTATGGCCTTGTAGGCGACGAGCCAGGGGTGGGAGCGGATCATGACGCCTCCTTGCGCTGGTCCGCCATATCCAGCATGATGCGCTCTAGGCGATTCTGCTTGTTGCGAACGCCGATGACGCGCAGGCCCTGGGCCTCCAGTTGCCGGAAGAGATCGTGGAGGTTGCAATCCTGGGTGATCTCCACCTCCAGGCTGGCGTCATTGGCGGCGATCACGGTAAAGCCTTTCAGTTGCGGCGGGCGGGCGGGGGCCTCGGCGAGGTTGAGCACCAGATGCTCCTTGTGGAGCTTGCGCAGCAGTTGCGCCATACCGCCGTGCTCGACGATGCGTCCATGGTTGATGATGGCGATGTTGCGGCACAGGCTCTCCGCCTCCTCCAGATAGTGGGTGGTGAGGATGATGGTCACCCCCTGGCGGTTGATGTCGGACAGAAACTTCCACATGGCGCGGCGTATCTCGATGTCGACGCCGGCGGTGGGTTCATCGAGAATCAGCAGGCGGGGGCGGTGGATCAGGGCGCGGGCGATCATCAGGCGGCGCTTCATGCCGCCGGAGAGTTCCCGGGCCATACCCCGGCGCTTGTCCCACAGCTCCAGTTGGCGCAGCCATTTTTCGGCTTCCACGAAGGCCTGGCGGCGGGGAATGCCGTGAAAGCCGGCCTGATTCACCAGAATCTCCTCCACCGGTTCGAACTGATTGAAGTTGAACTCCTGGGGGACCAGCCCGATATTGACCTTTACGCCGTTGGGGTCCCGGTCCAGGTCGCGACCGAAGACCGCGACGCTACCGGCGCTCTTGTTGACCAGTGAGGCGATGATGCCGATGGCGGTGGATTTGCCGGCGCCGTTGGGGCCGAGGAGGGCGAAAAAGTCCCCTTCCGCCACCTCCAGGTCGATGCCGCGCAGGGCGACGTGGCCGTTACGGTAGGTCTTGGTCAGGTTTTTCAGGGCGAGTGCGCTCATGGAGTGCTGCTTGGCGAGACGCTGTTGATCTGGGGTTGGAAGAGACGGGGCGGCGGGTTGCCCGCCCGGCCTTCGGGCGGGCGGTGGTGGAACTTCAGTTAGCGCCCGCGGCGACGGACTGGACGTGGGCGGCGTGCAGCCCCTTCGGGCCTTCGTTGATTTCGAACTGGATTTTCTGCCCTTCTTTCAAGGTCTTGTAGCCATCCATCTCGATCGCCGAGAAGTGGATGAAGACGTCTTGATCCCCATTGTCCGGCGTGACAAAGCCATAGCCTTTGGCGTTATTGAACCATTTAACCGTACCGATCGCCATTGTATACTCCTCCTACTACGGATTTTTTTAACTGCATGAAAGTATCTGAGACGCCCGACTATCGTCTTGCGATGCCGAATCTTTTATTATGTCTCCGAATTAAAGACGAAAATTCTACTTCTGTAAAGATTGAAAGAGTGTGGAACTAAAATCATGAGCGAGCGCGAAGAGCAACATGACGACAATGGCACCGCGGTTGAAGAGGCCAAGCCGAAACTGAAGCGCCCACCCATGTACAAGGTCGTGCTGATGAATGACGACTATACGCCCATGGATTTTGTGGTCCATGTGCTGGAAAACTTCTTTGGCATGGATCATGATATGGCTACCGAGGTAATGCTGGCGGTGCACACCCGCGGCAAGGGGGTGTGCGGTGTCTATACCCGGGACGTTGCGGAGACCAAGGTGACGCTGGTGAATGATTACTCACGAGAGAATCAGCATCCGCTGATGTGCGCCATGGAGGAGGTTTGATGCCATTTTTTCTGGCATGAAATACTTGGGCGGGAAACGCTTGAATCGGGACGCCTTGAGGCGTACCTTTTGTACGATAAGCAGGATGAATTGCGGGGGCGAGAGCCATGTCGATGCTGAGTAAAGAGTTGGAAGTCACCCTGAACGAGGCCTTCAGGCAGGCCAAGGAGCGACGTCATGAATTCATGACCGTCGAGCACCTGCTGTTGGCGTTGCTGGAGAACCCCTCCGCGGAGAAGGTGCTGCGCGCCTGCGGCGCGGATATCGAGCGTCTGCGCAAGGATGTGGAGGAGTTCGTCGAGGATACCACCCCGACCCTGCCCCCCGGCAGCGAGCGTGATACCCAGCCCACCCTCGGCTTTCAGCGGGTGCTGCAACGTGCCGTCTTCCATGTACAGTCCTCCGGGCGCAACGAGGTGACCGGCGCCAACGTGCTGGTGGCCATCTTCAGCGAGCGGGAGTCCCAGGCGGTCTATCTGCTCAACTTGCAGGATATCTCCCGACTCGACGTGGTCAACTACATCTCCCATGGCATATCCAAGAGGCAAGATGAGGCACAGGGGCAGGATTTTCCCCATCAGGACGACGAGATGGACGAGGAACAGCCCGCCCAGCAGGAGCAGAACCCGCTGGAGAGCTTCGCGACCAACCTCAACGTGATGGCCTCCGAGGGCAAGATCGATCCCCTGATCGGGCGCGCCCAGGAGATCGAACGCACCATTCAGGTGCTGTGTCGCAGGCGCAAGAACAATCCGCTGCTGGTCGGCGAGGCGGGGGTTGGCAAGACCGCCATCGCCGAAGGCCTGGCCAAGATGATCGTCGACGAGACGGTGCCCGAGGTGCTGGCGGAGGCGGAGATCTACGCCCTCGATCTCGGCAGTCTGGTGGCGGGCACCAAGTATCGGGGGGATTTCGAAAAGCGCCTCAAGGCGGTGCTCGCGCAACTCAAGAAGCGTCCCGAGGCGATTCTCTTCATCGACGAGATCCATACCATTATCGGCGCCGGCGCCGCCTCGGGCGGGGTGATGGATGCCTCCAACCTGATCAAGCCCATGCTCGCCTCGGGCGATATGCGCTGTATCGGTTCCACCACCTACCAGGAGTTTCGCGGCATCTTTGAAAAGGATCGCGCGCTGGCGCGACGCTTTCAGAAGATCGACATCCCTGAGCCATCAGTGGATGAGACCACCGAGATCCTCAAGGGGTTAAAGTCCCGTTTCGAGGCCCACCACGGCATCCGCTACACCCAGAAGGCGCTGCGCCTGGCGGCGGAGCTTTCGGACCGTTACATCAATGACCGCCACCTGCCGGACAAGGCGATCGATGTGATCGACGAGGCGGGGGCCAACGTCCAGCTGCAACCGGTCGGCAAGCGCAAGAAGCAGATCGGCACCCAGGACATCGAGAATATCGTCGCCCGCATCGCCCGCATCCCGCCCAAGACCGTCTCCGCCTCCGACGTGGAGGCGCTGCGCACCCTGGAGCGGGACCTCAAGATGGTGGTGTTCGGCCAGGACGAGGCGATCGGCAACCTCTCCGCGGCGATTCGCATGAGTCGCTCAGGGCTGGGCAAGGATGACAAGCCGGTGGGCTCCTTCCTCTTCGCCGGCCCCACCGGCGTCGGCAAGACCGAGGTCACCCGCCAGCTGGCGCGCATCATGGGCATGGAGCTGATCCGCTTCGACATGTCCGAATACATGGAGCGCCACACCGTGTCGCGCCTGATCGGCGCGCCGCCCGGCTATGTGGGCTACGATCAGGGCGGATTACTGACCGAAGAGATCAACAAGCACCCCCACTCGGTGCTGCTGCTCGACGAGATCGAAAAGGCCCATCCCGATGTCTTCAATCTGCTGTTGCAGGTGATGGATCACGGCACCCTTACCGACAACAACGGCCGCAAGGCCGATTTTCGCAACGTGGTGATCGTCATGACCACCAATGCCGGGGCAGAGCAGATGAGTCGTCCCTCCATCGGTTTTACCCAGCAGGACCACAGTTCCGACGGCATGGAGGCGATCAAGAAGCTGTTCACCCCGGAATTCCGCAATCGCCTCGACTCCATCGTCCAGTTCGCCCCCCTTACTCACGAGGTGATCGGGCATGTGGTGGACAAGTTCCTGTTCGAACTCGAAGGCCAGTTGCAGGAGAAGCGGGTCAACCTGGATGTGGATCAGGAGGCGCGGGTGTGGCTCGCCATCAATGGTTACGATGACAAGATGGGCGCCCGCCCCATGGCGCGCCTGATCCAGGAGCGGCTCAAGAAACCGCTGGCGGAGGAGTTGCTGTTCGGGCGATTGACGGATGGCGGCACCGTCCGCATCGGCGTTGCCGACGACCAGCTCACCTTCGAATACGAAGGGAGGCTGGTGCACTGATCCGGGCGAGATCCCGAGTGCTGGGATCTCCTGGGTGGCGCGCACGACGAAATACGCGAACGTGAAATCAAGGGCCGGCATGGTGTTGACGTCTTGCCCGCTTCGCCCGTGGGGCGGACGACGCCCGCGGCGGGGATCAGCGGGCGCGGTAGGTGATGCGTCCCTTGCTCAGGTCGTAGGGGGTGAGCTGTACCGTGACCTTGTCGCCGGTGAGGATGCGGATATAGTGCTTGCGCATCTTGCCGGAGATGTGAGCGGTGACCACATGGCCGTTTTCCAGCTCGACACGAAAAGTGGTGTTGGGCAGGGTCTCGGTAACCGTGCCTTCCATCTCGATGAAATCTTCTTTTGCCATTCGTTTGTTACTTTCAGGTTCGTCTGCGGGATGACTGATCGGCGGCGACCTCGGATAATGGAATATCGCGCCGGCTAAACCGTAGCAGTATAGCCTACTCGGAGGCGATTAGACAATGGATGCGAGGATGGAGGTTTTCTCCAGACGGTCGGCCAGGATCCTCAGCAGTACCTTGTGGATCGAGGTGCGCAGCTGATCGGAGGCGTTTTCGATGCCATCGGAGCGGATCTTGATCACCAGCACCTCGGTATTGCTGACGATGCTGGCGGTGCGGGGCTTGTTGTTGCCGACGATATAGGCCATCTCGCCAAAGCAGTGGCCGGTCTCGATCACGCCAAGGAACGAGTCGTTCTTGATAATGCTGGCGTTGCCGCCGGCGAGAATATAGAGGGAACTGCCGACGCGCCCCTCCTGGATCAGGGTCTTGCCGGCGGGAAACTTGTGCCACTTGCTGATGCGCAGCACCTCCCACAACTCCCGGTCGCTGAAGCTCTCGAAGAAATCGAGCTGCTTGAGGATGTTGAACTTCTCCGTGTCGGAGTCATCCTGGGCGACGTTGATCAACTGCTTGTTGGCGGCGACCAGATCGCGGCTCAGCGCGTTCCAGGAGGTGTAGCGCTCCTCCGGGCTCTTCGCCATGCAGCGTTCGACGATGCGCAGCAGCGCCTCGGGGATCTTGTTGCGGCGATCCTTGAGGGGGATCGGGTTGTCGTTGAGGATCTTGCGGAAGAGTTCGACCTGGCTCTTGGCGGCGTAGGGCAGGTAGCCGCTCAGCAGCTGATACATCACCACCCCGAGGGAGTAGATGTCGGTCTGAAACGTGAGATCGCCGCCGCTGATCTGCTCCGGGGACATGTAGGCGGGTGAGCCGACCGCGTCGAAGATCTGGGTAACCTCGGAATTCTCGCGCAGGGCGGTGCCGAAGTCGCTGATCTTGACGTTGGTCCCCTCCACCTGAAGGATGTTGGCGGGTTTGATATCGCGGTGGATCACCCCTTGTCTGGAGGCATAGTCCAGCGCGCTGGCGGTCTTGAAGACGATCTCCACCACATCATCGAAGGGCAGCAGGCTCTTCATGGTGCAGTAGCTCTTGAGCGTCTTGCCCGGCACATATTCCATGACGATGAAGTGGAGGTCCTCCTCCAGCCCGGCATCCAGCACGCTGACGATGTGCGGGTGGCGCAGCTTGCCCGCCAGACTCGCCTCGTTCATGAACATCTTCTTGAACTTGTCGCCATGCACCGGATCGCTGAAGACCGCCTGATTGGCGATCTTGATCGCCACATCCTGGCCCGTGAAGGGATCCTTGGAGAGATAAACGGAGGCGGTAGCGCCCTTGCCGATGAGTTCGCTGAGCTGGAATTTGCCGATGGCTTCTATCATGTCTGGTACCGGTAGCGGCCATGGCGGGCAACGCCGGCCGGGATTGTTCGTCTCCACCAGACAATCATAGCGAAAGCCACCCGGCCTTGCATCTCGGTTTTCAAGGGCGCGGGGTACGGCGATCACGGTTCCATGGGCTCAAACGGCGGGTTTCGCGCCGCACTCGGTGAAGATACGCTTGTCGCAACTGGCGCATCTGTCCTTGTTCAGCTTGTGGTGAATGGCGTGAATGGCGGCGGTCTTGGATCGAAAGAGGTTGCGCGCGCCGGTCGCCTCCAGGCAACCGTAACGCTCAAGAGAGTTCCATAGCCCCTCCTTGACGTCGATCAGATAGAGGTCGCCGCCATCCGCCTTGCGTCGCCGCGCCTCCTCCACCAGCGCCTCGCCCCCTTGCAGATCGACGAAGTTGATGCCCTCGGCGACGATGGCGAGGTGCCGCTGGTCTGGCGACGCCTCGCGAATTCGGTCGAAGACCTCCTGAACATGGTTGACCGAGCCGAAGAAGAGGGAGCCGTCGATGCGCAGGATGCGTAATTGCGGGCACTGGGGCAGGTTGGGGTCGCTGGAGAGGGCGCGCTTGTCGAGGCGCGGATCCGGCGCGCGGGTGAATATCCGCGGCTTGGATACTCGTTCCAGATAGAGCACCAGCGACAGCAGCACGCCGGCGAAGATGGCGAACTCGAGTTCCAGGAACAGCGCGCCGAAGAAGGTGACCGCCATGACCCCGGTTTCACGGCGAGAGGCATGGAGGATATGAGCAATTTCCCGAAAGTCGATCAGACCCCAGGCGACCAGAAACAGGATCCCGGCCATCGCCGCCTTGGGCAAATAGGCGGCGAGGGGGCCGACGAAGACCACGATGATCATCAGCAGCAGTCCCGCGAAGACCGCCGCCATGGGGGTTCTGGCGCCCGACTGGTAGTTGAGGCCGCTGCGGTTGAAGGAGCCGGTGGCGACATAGCCGGAGAAGAAGGCGCCGGCCAGGTTCGACAGGCCCTGGCCGATGAACTCCTGATTGCCGTCGATGCGATAACCGCCGCGGGCCGCCAGGGCGCGACCGATGGAGACCGCCTCGGTGAGCGCGAAGAGGGTCACCGCCAGCGCCGACGGGGTCAGGTTCTTGATGTTCTCCAGGGTCAGGTTGGGGGCCGACAGCGGCGGCAGGCTATCAGGCAGCGCGCCGACGGTGGCGATGGCGGTGGTCGCCTCGCCCAGGAAGTGGTTGAACAGCCACGCCAGCAGAGTGCCGGCGACCATCGCCACCACCATGTAGGGGATGCGGGGCAGCCAGCGCTTCACCGCGATGCCGCTGAACAGGGTAAACAGGGCGACGCCAGTGACATACGGGTTGATCTCGCCGAGCTGATGGCCGAAGGTGATGAGGATGTCATGCAGGTGGCCGCCGGCGTCCATGTCGATGCCGAAAAAGTGCTTCAGCTGCTTGGCGGCGATGAGGATCGCCGCGCCGGCGGTAAAGCCGACCACCACCGAGTGGGAGATGAAGTTGACCAGCGCCCCCATCCTCGCCAGCCCCAGCGCCAGCTCGAAGACGCCGACCATGAAGGTCATGGTCAGGGCCAGGGCGACGTAGTCGATGCTCCCCGGTTCGGCGTAGACCGACAGCGACGAAAAGAGCACGATGGAGGCGGCGGTGGTCGGCCCGGACACCAGATGCCGGGAGGAGCCGAACAGGGCGGCGATGATCGCCGGCACCATGCCGGCATAAAGGCCGTATTCCGGCGGCATCCCGGCGATCACGGCGAAGGCGACCCCCTGGGGCAGCACCACGATGGCGCCGGTGATGCCGGCCATCAGGTCGGCGGAGAGATCTCGTTTTGAGGTGTTGGGCAGCCAGCTGAGAAAAGGCAGGAACATCCGCATCCCGCGCGACAGGTTCATGGTCGGCATTACTACTCCGTATTGCGTCATACATGGCGAGAAACCCGCCGCTATCGGGCATGGCGGGCCGCCGGGGCGTGTTTCCGTTCGTTGCACGGGGCATGGTGGCGCCCGCGTCCGCCCGTTGCAGCCAGGGTGATGCACGGGGCGTGCCAGCCAGACTTCCCTGTAACCGATTGAAATCATGAGTTCGGATCGCGGCAAAGAAGGGGCGTGTGTTGCAATATGAAACGCCCGGGCGGGCGTTGATGCCCGGGTCACATCCGTCATGCCAGACGCGGCGTGATCTGTTAACATTGTTGCATTGTGAAACGCCGGGTTGCGATTTGCCATGGTCCAGGTTTTTCGTTTCAGCAGCCTCCAGCAGAGGATTACCGCCGCCTACGGGGTACTGGTGGCGATGGCGATCGCCTTGGCGGTGGTCGCGGTCTCGGACCTGCTGTTTCTTGAGCGGCGGGTCAACGAGGGGAGGGTGGTGAGCCTGCTCCGGGACGGCGTGCTGGAAATGCGTCGGGAGGAGAGGCATCTCCTGCTGTACGGAGACGACAAGGCGTTCACGCGCGTCGTCGACCATGTGCGGCGCGGGGTGGCGCTGCTTGGCGGGGAGACCCCCTTGCCCCGGGGGCTGGCGGAGTCTGGCATCGCAGCGGGCATGCAAGTCGACCTGGCGGCCTATCTGCGCCTGCTTGAGAGATGGCAGGCGACCCCCGTGGCTCGCAGACAGGCCCTGGATCGAGAGATTCGGGATCTGGGCCAGGCGTTGCAGCAGGCGGCGGAGTTGCTCAGTGAAGATGAATGGGAGGCGCTAGAGGCGGCGGTGCGCAAGTCCCAGTGGTTGCTGATGCTGACCCTGCCCCTGATCGGCGTGGCGATCTATCTGGTCGGTCGCAGGTTGGCGCAAGCGGTGGTCGCGCCGCTGCAACAGATGGAGTCGCGACTGATGCCTATCGCCGAAGGCCATTTCAACCAGCTTCAGCCTCCCTCCGGCGATCGCGAGTTCATCGCCTTCACCCGGGCCTTCAATCGTATGCTAAGGGAGCTGGAGGTGCGACAGAAGCGCATGACGCAAAACGAAAAACTGGCCGCGCTTGGGACCTTGGCGGCGGGTGTGGCCCACGAGCTGAACAATCCGCTTTGCAATATCTCCACCGCCTGCCAATTGCTGCTGGAGGAGTTGCCGCGGGGGGAGGCGGACCCCGAGATGGAGCAGTTGCGGATCTGGCTGACGCAGATCGATGGCGAGACCGAGCGGGGAAGACGGATTGTGCGCACGCTGCTGGAGTTTGGCGGGCAGCGCGTCTTTCGTCGTCAGTATTGTCCTTTGAGAAGGCTGGTGGAGGAGACCCTCGTCATTATCGACAAGGCGTTGCGGGAACACCACGCGCGACTCGAGGTGGAGATAGCGCCGGGACTTTCACTGGCGGTCGACAAACAGCGCATCCAGCAGCTGCTGATCAATCTGGTGCAGAACGCCCTCCAAGCCGGCGAGCCGGGGATTCGGCTGCGAATCGGCGCCCGCCAGGGCGACCCCGATGGCGCCCCTATCCCCGACGGCGCGGCGGTGGCGGGTAACCTCGAGTGCATCGCCCATCGCCGCGGGCGTTTCGTCGAGTTGACGGTGAGTGATGACGGCCCGGGCATTGGCGAGGATGTGCTGCCGAAGGTGTTCGACCCGTTCTACACCACCCGTGAGCCGGGACGCGGCACCGGTCTCGGGCTGTTTATCGTCCAGGAGATCGTGCGTGAACACGAGGGGTGTCTGGCGATCTTCTCCAGCCCAGGCGCTGGGGCGCGGGTAGTGATTCTGCTGCCCGCCAGGGAGGAGGATGCATGAGCGGCGATTTTATTACCGGACGGGTATTGATCGTCGACGACGAGGCGACCGCGGTGGCCAACCTCGCCCACGTCTGCCGCAAGGAGGGGCATGAGGTTGTCACGCGCACCAGCGGCGGCGGCGCCCTGGAGGCGCTCGACCACGAAGCCTTCGATCTGGTGTTCACCGATCTGCGCATGGAGGAGGTGGACGGCATGGCGGTGATGCGAAGGGCGCTGGAGACGGACCCGGAAATCGCGGTGGTACTGATCACCGGTTACGCCACCCTCGATTCGGCGGTGGCGGCGATGAAGGCGGGGGCGTTTCACTACATCGCCAAGCCGTTTCGTCTCGCGGAGGTGCGCGAGGTAATGCGCAACGCCATCGAGATGGTCTCCTTGAAGCGGGAAAATCGCCGCCTGAAGCGCTGTCTCGCCGAGCAGCGGCAAGGTCCCTCCATCATCACCCGGCACCCGGACATGCAAAGGCTGCTGGACACCGCCAGCCGCATCGCACCCACCGATACCAATGTCCTGATCAGCGGCGAAAGCGGCACCGGCAAGGAGCTGCTCGCCCGTTTTATTCACAACCAAAGCGACCGTCGGGATGCCCCCTTTCAGGCCATCAACTGCGGCGCCCTGCACGATGACCTGCTGGCCAACGAGCTGTTTGGGCACGAGAAAGGGGCCTATACCGGGGCAAATGTGGCGCACCCCGGCCTGATCGAGGCGACCCGCGGCGGCACCCTGTTTCTGGATGAGATCGGCGAGATGTCGCTGGCGATGCAGATCAAGCTGCTGCGCGTGATCCAGGAGCGGGAGGTGCGGCGACTGGGGGCAACTCGCGCGACGCCGGTGGACATCCGCCTGATCGCGGCGACTCATCGGGATTTGCGCGGCGAGGTGAAGAAGGGACGTTTTCGGCAGGATCTCTACTACCGTCTCGACGTGGTGGGGTTGCACCTGCCCGCCCTCGTCCGGCGTCGCGAAGACATTCCGCTACTGGCACATCATTTCCTGCGCAAGCATGCCGCGCGCATGGGGAAGACGGTGGGCGAATTTGATGGAGAGGCGTTGGCGGTGCTGGATGATTACGACTACCCGGGCAACATTCGGGAGCTGGAAAACCTCGTCGAACGGGGCGTCGCGCTCTCCCAGGGGGAGCGTTTTACCGTTCGGGAACTGCCATGGGCGCTCGCGGAAAGGGTGGTCCATGTGGTGCGGGAAGAGGGAGATCGCCTGCCGACGCTGGAGGAGCGGGAGATCGAATACATTCGCTATGTGCTGGAAAAGTGCAATCGCAACCGCACCCATGCCGCAAAGGTGTTGGGCATCGACCGGGTTTCGCTGTGGCGCAAGCTCAAGCGGTACGGCTTCGACAAGGAGACGGAATAGCGGACGCGTGGCATTTTTCGCTGTCAGTACCCGCTATTTTGTGCTAATTTGCAGCCTTCGGGCAATCCCTCAAAGATGGTGGTGCGAGGTTGCATTCGGGTTTTCCCGAATAGATCCAGGTAACGCCATTAGTCAGGGTCCCGTAAGCAGGAATTTACACCCGGCGCCCCAGCCGGTCACAATGATAAGTATTGTATCGGAAGGACTCCTCCGGATCCGCGGAGAGATCCGAAAGAATTCCGGAATTCGGCGGCGAGAACGACCCCTGCCAGTCATTGCCGCCGCCAAAACATCGCGAAAAATCAGGGTGTTCGTCGCCCAACCCAATTTAAGGAGGTCTCACTGTATGAAGCGTTTTCTTACTACTGGATTCAGCGCCCTTGCGCTGCTGGTTTCCCAGGCGGTATCCGCGGGCGTCCCCAAGGATCTGCCCTATCCGGAGGGCGAGCCCAGCGCCGCCGAGATCGCCGATCAGGTCTATTTCGTCAACCATTTCTACTCGCTGAAGAACTTCGGTATCGTCGAGGAGGGGCGTCAGGACATCACCGTCATCATCAACAAGAGCAAGGGCGAGGATCCCACCACCCTGACGGTGGAGCGTTACCTCAACAACGACTATGACGACGGCAACATCAGCTCCATGGACCTGGCCATCTTCCGCTCCGGCAAACTGCGCGGCACCGGCATGCTGATCACCGACTATGTCGACGACGCCAAGAGTCAATCCTACTCCATCTGGCTGCCGGCGCTGCGCAAGATCCGCCGCTTCGCCGAGCCCGCCCACGACGACGCCTGGGGCGGCACCGACTTCACCTTTGGCGACGTCACCCTGCGCAAGCCCAAGGATGAAACCCACGAACTGCTGGGCAAGGAGACCTTCGACGAGTGTCTCGGCGCGATCGAGGGCGTGGAGGTGAAGTACCTGCAAGAGCCCCCCAAGCCCTCCTGCGACCACAAGGGCAAGGAGGTCTACAAGGTCAAGAGCACCACCAAGCGGGAAAACTGGTGGTACGACTACCGCATCAGTTACGTTGATACCAGCACCTTCGCCGATTATCGCAGCGATTACTTCAAGGGCGACAAGAAGATCAAGGTGATCGATCGTGACTGGACCAGCCTCGGGCTGGACGATCCCCGCGCCCAGTACTGGGGTTACTGGTACGGCACCACCCTGGATACCGGGCATGAGACCTGGGCGGTGATTCCGGCCAACGTGGTCAAGTACAACCAGGACTGGGACGCCGACAAGTGGTCCGAAACGACCCTGCGCCGCATCAAGCGCTGATATCTCGTCAGACCTTCGGGGCCGCATCGAACGGCCCCGGTTTTCATGACTGGATTCTAAATAATCAAGCATTAAAGAACGCCCCCCGCTACTGGACTTGGAGCGGGCGTCAACCAAATCTACTTGAAAGGAGAACTGCCAGATGATCAAGCGTTCCATCCTGGGAAAATCGATCCTGTGCGCCCTGTTGTTTCCCGGCGTAACCATGGTCGAGGCCTCGGTTTACGGTTACCTCAAGAACGAAACCTCCCTTTTCACCAGCGGCGGTCAGTTGATCGGCGAGGCGGAAACCACCTACGACAGAGGGACCCGCGCCGACGAGTGGGAGCCAATGAAGGTGGAGAACTCCGCCCGCCTCTTCATCAACGGGGAGGTCGGCGAGGACAGCTCATGGCATGCCGACCTCAACTTCGTTTACGACGGCAAGGGAATCAACAACGATTACAAGGGTCACAAGAGCTACACCCAGCACGACTGGCTGCGCGAACTCTACCTGGATACCAGCGTTGGCGACTGGTACATACGCCTGGGCAAACAGCAAGTGGTCTGGGGTACCGCCGACGGCATCAAACTGCTTGATATCATCAATCCCACCGACTGGCGGGAGTTCACCCAGAACACCATGGCGGAATCCCGGGTCCCCGTCTGGATGCTCAACATGGAGCGGGACGTGGGGGACAGCGGCAACTTACAGCTGGTCGTCGCCCAGGCCAAGGAGAACCGGATTCCCGGTCTCAACGCCGACGGCGATACCGGCCACGCCTTCATCATGAAGGGGGTGGACACCATTACCGGCGAGGTCAATGGCTTTTATAACATCATCCCGCGGCTGACCGGCGTCGCCACCAGCTTCACCCAAGGTGCGGTGGGCAACATGTTCACTCCCGCGGGCGCGGCGGACTTCAACGGCGATACCCTGACCGACGGCCTGGTGCCATTTTCCGGCATGTCGGTACAGATGTTCGCGGGCAGCACCTGGGACATGTCCACGGGCGTGCTCGCGCCCAACGGCCAGGTCGGCGGCGGAGTCGATCATGTGGGTAATGTGCCGACCTTCATGGACCAGAGCGCTACCAGCAACGGTTTCACCATGCTCAACTTCATCGCCCAGCAGGGTCTTGATGGCAGCGGATCGGCCAACCCCTATGCCAATTTGAGCCGTACCAAGGTGATGAACGAGAATGGCGATGCCTGGACCATGCCGGACGTGATGGCGGGCAATGTCAGCACCACCGTCTCCTGGGATGTGGCCAACCCCAAATCCGCCTTCGAGTACATGCCCAACGCCTCTTTCGTCACCTTCAACAACTCCTCCGGCAATATGTGGCTGGGCATGAACATGTTCCCGGATGCCAGCCCCGAAGAGCTGATGGCGATGGGGTTTCATGGTGCGGCCCAATCCAGGTACGTGCGCGACTATCCGGACTCCGAAGAGCCCAATTTCGGCATGCGCTATCGCGGCTACATGGATAACGGCATGAACTTCTCCCTGAATTACTTCTATGGCTACGATGCCAACCCTTCGGTTGGCTTGGCCTGTTATGATTCGATGACCGGCGAGAAGTTGCAGCACGAACTGCGCCGTCCCAACGCGGTAGGCCAGGTCCCCAACTATTCGGATGCCTTCGCCCAGGTGATCAAGCCCAACGAGGTCGCCAACCATTATGATGGCACCGTGGGCGTGGCGTTCAACAAGGAAGGTCAGTACTACGGCGCCTTCAACCCCATGACCGGCGGTCTGGCGGCGATGGGCGATGCGACCCACAGCCCCAACGCCATCGACATGGTCTTTACCGAGACCCTGGAGCGTTCCCACAACATCGGCGCATCCTTCGACTACACCCTGGACACCGCCTTCGCCCCCGTCGTGTTGCGCGGCGAGTTCCTCTACAAGAGGGATGAGCGCCAGCCGGTGATCGACAAACGCCTGATGGGCATAGGCTACCTGCCGGACGCCATGACCTCCGTCGAGCATGACGTCTTCAAGTACGTCATCGGCGCCGACATCAACGTCTTTACCAACCTGATGGTCAGCGCCCAGTTCATCCAGTTCATGAACCTCGACTTCGTCGATGAAAAGCGTACCTGCTGGACCGGTTACGAGGAAGGCCAGGGACAGTCCTTCGACTGCTCCCGCTACACCGCCGACATGGCCACCCTGCACCTGAGCAACGGCTTGAACAAGGCGGAGGAGAACAAGGAGTTCTACTCGCTGTTCCTCTCCAAGCCCTTTGGCGAGTCCCAGGAGCATCGCTGGAATAACATCCTGATGTACGAAGAGAACGGCGGCTGGTGGAACCGTTTTGACGTGGAGTACAGCTTCTCCGACACCCTCATCGGCACCTTCGAGATCAACCAGTACTGGGGTGACGAAAACACCATGTTCGGTCAGTTCGAAGAGTCCTCCAACGTCCAGTTGGGCATCAAGTACATCTTCGAATAACGCGAAGAAGAAAAGCCCCTCTACCCGCGGGAGAGGGGTTTGGGGTGAGGGCATGGAAAAGGCCCGCTCCCCACGGATGGGTACTTGGGCGCGGACGAACCTCCGCGCCGAATACCTCTCCCCAATTGGCTAGGCGATTTTCAGGATAAAAGCTACCATTGAGAACACAGAGCACACAGAGAAACTCTCGTATGGGGAGGCGGGTTAAGGGGTATTTTTAGTTTAAATCTCAATATGTCGAATTGCGCTAACGTTTTTCCCGCCCTTGTCACTCTGTGCCCTCTGTGTTCTCTGTGGTGTATTCTTTGTTGGAAATCGCCCTAATGATCGTCGAATTGGGCCGCCTGGCCCCTTTTCGCAACCGTTTTCCACCGCATCCGTGAAATCAAGGTCGCACTATGTCTCAAGGTAACGAAACGAAGAAAGATGGCAAGCTGGCGAGTCGCTACGCCGATTTTGTCATGCGCCACCGGATCGCGGTGATCCTGGTGTTGTTGATCGCCACTGTCGCCGGCGCGTTGCAGATCAAGAATCTGGACATCCGCAACGACCCGGACACCCTGCTGCCGCCGAGCAATCGCTACGTCGCCACCAACCTCTACAGCGAACACAACTTCGGCATGGGTAACCTGATGGTCTTCACCCTCAAGGTGAAGGACGGCGACATCTACCAGCCCTGGTTCATCAACAAGGTGCAGGAGATCCACAACCGCCTGGTGGATCTGCCCAATGCCCGCTCGGCCAATTTCATCGACATCGCCGCGCAGAAGATCAAGTACATGGGGGCCGACGAGTATGGTCTGGTCTTCAAGCGACTGATCCCCACCGAAGGGATCAGCGACGACCCTGAAACCGCCAAGGAGCAACTCGCCTTCCTCAAGGAGGGGATCAAGAGCAATCCGGTGATGGGGCCGATGCTGGTCTCCATGGAGGACAAGGACGGCAACCTCTGCGCCTACGAGGATTATTCCAAGGAAGAGTGCGTCGCCACCGCCGCCTATATCATCGCCGACTACGATGACGGGGTGAAGGAGATCTACCTGCCCTGGGTGCGCGAAGTGCGCGGTATCATGGACGAATACGCCGAGGATGACCGCTTCGACATGTACGTCGCCGGCGAACCCTACTTCCTCGCCTGGATGCTCGCCGACCTGGCCAACAAGTGGTGGTTGTTCGTCATCTCCATCGCCATCGTCATCGCCGTGTTGTGGATGGAGTTCCGCAACTGGCGCGGCGCCCTGTTTCCGTTGCTTGGCGTCGGCGCCACCATCGCCATGACCCTGGGCCTGATGGGCTTCTCCGCCTTCAAGCTCACCACCATGATGGTGCTTACGCCCATGCTGCTGCTCGCCATTGGCATCGGCCACTCGGTGCAGGTGACGCGGCGTTACATGCAGGAGGAGGCCAAGAGCGGTGATGGCGAAGCGGCGGGCAGGGCCGCCATCGCCTATACCATCGTCCCGGCGACCCTCTCCATCATTACCGACATGGTGGGCTTCGCCACCCTCGCCACGGTGGACATCTCCTTCTACAAGGCCTATGCCTACTTCGGCATGTTCGGCATGCTCACCTTGCTGGCCACCACCACGACACTGATCCCGCTGTTGATGTCGCTGTTCCCGAACAAGGATGCCCAGGCCCACGACGGCCACAACTGGGAGAAGCGCTTTGGCGGCATGATGACCGCCATGCTCGCCGGTCCCGGCAAGTGGATCCCCATCGGCATCGTCTTTCTGATCCTGGCCGTCTCCACCCATTACACCAACCTGTTCAACTGGAAGGGCATCCCCGAGCATCAGGTCAAGCTGGAGCAGGAGGGGGATTTCATGCCCGGCGTCGAGAAGGGTATTGACTACGCCAGCGCCGCCTTCAAGAAGGACTCCCTCACCATTCAGCACCTGCTCAAGCTCAACGAGATCATGCCCGGCGTGATCTCGGTCACCATCCCCATCCGCGGCAAGGAGCCAGCTACCCCGGCCTGTAAGGACCAGTTCTTCCCGGAAGAGATCTGGGACATCGAGGACCGCGCCGAGCGTCTTGCCCAGTGCGAGGTCTTCGCCAAGGAGATGGGCTGCTGGGATGCCGACCCCTGCGGCGCCCAAGGCGTCTTTAATGATGCCGAGGTGCTGGCGGACATCGAGAAGATGGAGATCTGGATGCGCGAGCACCCCTTTATCGGCTATACCGGCTCTTACGCGCAGTATGTGCGACTCGTCAATATGCTGCTCGCCGCCGAACCCGGCACCCAGCCGGACCTCGCCGATCTGGCCATCCCCTCCCGGGAGTACCTCACCGCCATCGACCCCGATGACGATCGCAACCCGGACGAGATGGTGCAGCTCTACAACGGCCTGCTGGAGACCATGACCAGCGAGGGCGACATGGACTCCTTCGTCTCCTCCGACTGGAATGAAGGCGTGATCATGGGATTCGTCAATACCATGCACCCCGCCGAGACCCATCAGGTCACCATGGACATCCAGCAATACATCGAAGATCACAAGAACGATCCCGGTTTCAGCAAGGTCAACTTCGGTCTGCGCTGCGGTGATACTTCCTGTGACACCGGTCCCATGGCCGAGGACGGCCCGGACTACGTCCGCCCCGGCCTGGGCGGCTTCCTTGGCGCCACCGAGGCGACCCGCGAGGTCGCGATGGAGAACTGGCTGCTGAGCCCGCTCCAGACCGCGCTTGCCATCTTCATCATCGCCGCGCTCATCTTCCGCTCGGTGATGGTATCGGCAATCCTGCTGCTGACCCTGCTGATCACGCTTTTCTCCCAGTACGGCCTGGGCGGCTACTTCACCTCGGTCGGCAACTGGTCCGGCAACCTCGCCTTCCACATCCTCGTCACCCTCAGCATCGCCATGGGCCTCGGCGTCGACTACGGCATCTACATGATCTCCCGCCTCAAGGAAGAGATGGCCGCTACCGGCAACAACTGGCTTGAATCCCTGCGCAACACCATGGACAGCACCGGTTCCGCCGTCATCGTCTCCATCGTCGTCCTGCTCGGCAGCTTCGTCCCCCTCGTCGGCACCGACCTCGCCAACACCTGGGGGCTGGGCATGTACATCGGCGAAGCCCTGCTGATAGACGTCATCACCGCGTTGATGCTGCTGCCACTGCTGGTCAAGTGGCTCAAGCCCAAATACGTCTTCGGCGACGGCAAGTAGCCCGACACGCCCGGTCGCCCGGGGAACGCGAACAACACCAACAAGGGAGCGCCGACACCCCCATGCACCCCCGCCCAATGCTGCTGATATTGCTCTTTCTCTCCGGACCGCTGCTGGCCAACCAAGCCGGAATCGTCCAGATTGTTCGTGGCGAGGTCATCGCCACCGACACCCAAGGCACGCAACGGCCACTCGCCTCGAACCTGCCGGTGTACGAAGGAGATCGCCTCACCACAGGCCCCAAGGGACGCCTGATCCTGCGAATGGCCGACGGCGGCAAGCTCCACCTCGGCAGCGACACCCAACTCTTCGTCCAGCACTATCGCCAACCCGAACAACCCCAACCCGGCGCCGCCATGGAACTGCTGCGCGGCGCCCTGCGCATGGTCAGCGGGGCGCTCGGCAAGCAACCGGATCCCCGATTTGAACTGCGCACCCGGGTCGCCACCATCGGCATCCGCGGCACGGACTTCTGGGCCGGCATGGGCTACTTCCAGGCCGGCAAACTCGAACTCGCCCTGATAGAAGGCAAAGGCGTCTACCTGCGCAATCCCGCCGGCGAGACCCACCTCACCCAAGCCGGAACCGGCACTGGAACCGCCGACCTCAACACTCCTCCCACTCCCGCCAAAAAATGGCCCGAGGAAAAGCTTCGCAAGGCCCTGCAATCCGTCGCCCTGGACTAGTGCGGCACCCGCCAAGTGGCCATGAACAACGTGGGGCACAGGGTATTGATTTTTATATAGATAGTGTTATTGCTTATTTAGCGGGTGCTGCACTAGCACAACCGCGCCATGACCGTTAGTCCGGCAAGGCGTGTGCGTTGGAACCTTGTGTTCCTGTCGGTTCGTTACTACACTCTCATCCCAGTAATCGCCGTTTTTGCCCGGGGTGGGATGTTCCGCTAGAGGAGATGCGAATGCAAAACCGTGGTTTTCCCGCCTTCGGGCTGTTTCTCGCCCTGTTGTTGGTCGCCGTGGATGGCTGGGCAAGGGTGAAGCTGATCACGCTGCCGGTGCGGGAGCGGGTGGAGATCCAGCTGGCCCATGCCGATGCAACCCTGGTGGAGGAGGAACGGGTGGTGCCGTTGGTGGAGGGGGCGAATCAGGTCGATTTCTCCTGGAGCAATACCTCCATCGATCCCGCTTCGATCCTCTTTCGCTTGGTGGATGACACCGCCGGGGTCGAGGCTCGGGTTTTGTCGGTGAGCTATCCCCCCGGGGAGAATGCGCTGGTTTGGGATCTGTGGGCGGACCGGGCCGGGCCGGCGCGGGTGCGCATCGGTTATCGGATCGGCGGGCTGGGCAAGAGCTATCACTATCGCGCCACCGCCGATGTGAACGAGAGCCGACTGGAGCTCGGGCACTACCTGCGCCTTGAGAATCGCGCCAACGAGCGTTTCGAGGATGCCCGCATCAAGGTTGGCTTCGGCGAGCCGCTGGAGCGGGAGGTGGGCATCGCCGAGACCAAGGACCTGCTGCTGGCGGAGTATCGCCAGGTCCCCATCACCAAGCGCTATACCGCGGATCTGGACGAGCACGGCTATCTCGACGCCGCCGAGAAGAAACTGCGCATCCCCATGCACTATGTGCTGAAGAACGACCAGGCCCACGGCCTGGGTCGCGCGGCGCTGCCGTTCGGAAAGGCGCGCATCTTCATGGAGGACGGCAACGGCGGCGTCGCCTTCGTGGGCGAGGATTGGGGGCGGTTTACGCCGAAGGATGACGAGATGGCCCTCTATCTCGGCGTGGCGCGGGATATCGTGGTGCGCCGCACCATCGAGCGCAACGACGCCAAGCAGATCAACGGCAATCTCTATCACTACGATGTGGTGGTCAAGTATGAGATCGAGAATTTCAAGGAGCGTTCGGTGGTGCTGGATATCGTCGAGGATGTACGGCGGATCCGTCGCGATCTGGGACGGGAGAATGGCCGCGCCATCGAGTGGGAGCTGGGTGATCAACATACCCTGGGGGGCCTGGATGATGAACGTTCGGGCCTGGAGAGGCTGGTCTTCCACCAGCCTCTGCGGCCCAGGCCGGCGGATGGCGAGGCCGAGAAGGTGGTCGCCATGCTCCATCTGCGCCTGAAGAACGAGTGGTGATCGATATGCGTACCAACCGTTTGATCTTTTCCCTGATCCCGCTGCTGATCTGCTGCTGGCCCCGATCGCGGGGCTGGCGAAGAACCTCGATCTCTCCACCGTACCCCAACGCCAGGGGGTGGAGCTGACCATCTACAACTCCGAGGACCTGACCCTGGTGCGAGAGCGGCGCAGCGTGGGTTTTCGCAAGGGGGTCAACCCGTTGCAGTTCTCCTGGTCGGGCACCCTCATTGATCCCACCTCGGTGGAGCTGAGTTTTGGCGACGCCGAGGGCAAGCTGCGGGTGCTGGATACCACCTTCCCCCACGACAAGCCGCAAATGCTCTACTGGAACGTGGCGGCGGACGAGGCGGTGAGCGCGACGGTGGAGATCAGCTACTTTACCTCCGGCATCCACTGGAGCGCCGACTATGTGGCGATCGCCGATCGGGAGGAAAGTAATCTGGACCTGGATGGCTTCGTCAAGATCGATAACCGCTCTGGTGAGGAGTACCAGCAGGCGAGTGTGCGCCTGGTGGTGGGAGAGATCAATCTGGTCCAGAAGATCGCCGAGCTGGCGCGCATCGCCCCGCAACAGGTGAACGAGCTCAAGGAAGAGGAGTTCCGACAACTGCGCCACAGGGCGGCGCGCAAGGCGATGGCGCCAGCGCCCATGGCGATGATGGAGCTCTCCGCCGGGGACGGCGTCGGCATGGCCCAGAGCCAGCCCAAGGAGGTGGCGAAGGAGGGGCTAGGGGAGTACTTCATCTATACCATCGAGGGCCGGGAGACCATTCCCGATGGCTGGTCCAAGCGTCTGCGCAGCTTTCAGGCCAAGGCCGCGCCGATGGAGACGGTCTACCGCTATCGCCAGCCCCAGTATGGCGATCGCCTGACGCGGCTGTATCTGCTCGACAATGCCAAGGAGTCGAACCTGGGCGAGACCCCGATTCCCAATGGCAAGGTGAGCATCCTGCGTCGCGATGATGCCGGCGGGCTGATCTATCTGGCCGAGCAACAGATCAAGTACGTCCCCATCGGCGACGAGCTGGAGCTGGAGCTGGGAGAGAACCCGGAGGTGATCTTCGAGCTGGTCCCCAAGCGGGTTTATCGCGACAACATCTGGATGCGCATGCACAAGGCCAACATCTACAAGCGGGTTGACGACGGCCATATCCAGGTCGACCACCGCGCCCGGGTCGAAGGCTGGGATGAACATACCCTGTATGAGCAGCGCATCCGCAACTACACCGACAAACCGATCCGGGTCGAGATCCGCCGCGCCTTCGATGGCGATGTTACCTTCAAAAGCGACCTCAAGGCCAAAGCCCACGACTACCGCACCGTTGAGTTCGAGGCGGAGGTGGATGCCGGCGAGCGGGCGGCGCTGGAGTATCAGCTGATTGTCGCCAACGGCTACAACGCCAAGCAGAATCGGGTGGAGATTGTGCGTTAGTACCGCTGCGCCGAAGTTTTTACAAGGTCTCTACCTCTGTTGGGAGTACAGCCTTGGGGCTCTGCGATAGCCCTTCACACCATGTCATTCCCGGAAAATGCCACGATGGCTTGTCTTGATGACATTGAAAGCAGGTACTCCACCCCCGAACCGGGTCGATAACCTTCAGCACCAGAGTTCGGAGACGGGGACGTCGGGGCCGAAGTGGTGGGTGATCTGGGCCTGGAGGAGTTCGGCGGTGGCGAGGGCGTCGGTGAGGGCGTGGTGGGGTTGGTAGTGGGGGAGGTGGTAGCGTTCGCGACAGTCGCCGAGGCGGACCGGGGGTTCGGGGCGGCGCAGGGCGCGGTCGAGGAGGCTGCGCCGGCCTTGCTGGATGCGGCGTTCGAGCACCATGGTGTCGATCATGGGGAAGCGGATCTCTTCGCCGAGGCGGTTTTTCAGGGCGGTCGCGAGGAATTCCCGTTCGATGGGGTGGTAGTGGACCACCACCAGGCGACCGGCCAGGGCGGCGAGGAGCTCTTCGAGGATGACGTTGAGGTCGGGGGCGGAGGCGATCTCGGAGTGGGTGATGCCGTGGATGACGATGGATTGGTCATCCAGCGCCTGCCAGGGTTTGACCACCCAGTGGCAGGATTCGCGACAGAAGATGCGCCCCAGTGAAAGGGGGACGACGCCGATGCTGAGGATTTCGTCCTTGTTCGGATCCAGGCCGGTGGTCTCGAAGTCCATGGCCACCAGCGGCGCGTTGGTGATCGGGGTTTCCGGGGCGACGGTCTCCGCCGCGTAGTAGTTGCGCAGCCGTTCATCGCGGCAGGCGGCCCGCTGTTGGTCGAAATAGTCGAGCCAGTTGGGCGTGGCGGATTTTGGCATCAGGGCAGCGGGGTGTTGGTGTTGTAGCGATAGCGCAGGAAGCTCTGGGCGGTGCTGAGCACCTGGAAGGCCTCCTTGAGGTTGCGGCGGTCGAAGTTGGAGAGGTCTTCGGGACGGATGTTGTTGTTGACCGGCTGGCCCTCTTCGATGCGTTTGGCCTGGTGGCGGATGCGCACCATGGCGATGTACTCCAGGGCGTCGCTCAGTTCCCGGCCCTTGCCCTCGGGCAGCAGGCCGGAGGCGATGATATCGTCGAGGCGTTCGAAGGAGTTGATCGAAGACGAGCCGACGGCGAGGGCGTGGACGCGGATAACATCGCCCAGTGGGGCGGTGCCGCGGCGCTTGAGGTTGATGGAGTTGTTGTGTTCGCCGCCCTTTTCGACCACGAAGTCCTTGAAGAAGCCCAGCGGCGGTGTCCGCTTGAGGGCGTTGCGGGCCATGCAGGCGAGAAATTTGCGATGGTTGCGGGTGCGGGTGGTGATGAACACGAGCAGTTCCCGCGCCCAGTGGGTCTTGCCCCAGACGCCGTCGAGGTCGAAGAAGATGCTGCTGTTGAGGAGCGCCTGGGGGGAGGGGTCGTCGATCCAGCCGGCGAAGTGGTCCTTCCATTGGCCGAGGGTCTTGCGCCATTCGGGGTTGGTGGCCATGACGTTGCCGTCGCAATAGGCGTAGCCGCACTCGGCGAGGCCGTCGGAGACGAATTTGGCCAGCTGCTGGAAGTATTCGTCATGTTCCTCGGGCCGGTAGGCGTCGTCGAGCACCAGCGCGTTGTCCTGGTCGGTATAGATCAGCTGTTCGTCGCGGGCCATGGAGCCTAGCGCCAGGAAGCAGTAGGGGACCGGCGCGGGTCCGAATTCGTCTTCCGCCAGTTCCAGCAGGCGTTGCTTGAAGCTGCGCCCGATCACCGCCATGGCGCTGCCGATCATGTGGGAGTTGGCGTCCTCCTTGACCATGCGCAGGAAGGCCCCGCCGACCTGTTGGGCGACCTGGGCGAGGGACTCCCGGTCGGGCTGGTTGGAGATGCTGCGCACCAGCAGCAGGCTGCTCTGGGATTCGTGGCGCACCAGGTCGGAGAGGGTCAGCACGCCGAATGGGCGCCCCTTCTCCAGGATCGGCAGGTGGTGGACGTGGTGGCGCAGCATGGCGAGGATCGCCTCGAAGACATAGGCGTTGTGGTCGAGGGTGAACGGCTCGCGGGACATGATCTCGTCGACCGGGGTATCGAAGGAGCGGCCCTGGGCGAGGATCTGACTGCGCAGGTCCATGTCGGTGACGACCCCGGCCAGCTCCAGGCGCTGTTCGTCCCCCGGTTCGGCCACGATCAACGAGGTGAGCTGATGCTCGGTCATGATCTCGGCGGCCTTGCGCACGCTGGTGCCCGGCGCTACCGAGAGCAGCGGTCGCGTGATCAGGGTGGCGACCTTGACCGAGGTAAGGTCGCTCTTGTCCTGGTGGTTGGTGACGGCGCGATGGAGCAGGGAGTCGGTCTCGCCCTCGAAGTAGTCGGCGAAGCTCTCGAACTGGTCGCAATAGTCCCGAAACATCTCGGCGGGGATGCAGTAGAGCAGGGTGTCCTCCAGCGCCTTGACCGGAAAGCGCACCCGCTCGTTCATCAATAGCCCCATCTGACCGAACACGGCGCCCTCGGCGAGGCGGTTGTAGAGTTCGCCGGTGCGGCGAAAGGTCTCTACCGCGCCGCCGCGGATGAGGTAGAGGTCATGAATCGGGTCGGCGAGGTTGAGGATGTTGCTCCCGGACTTGTAGTAGACCACCTCTATCTGGCTCGCCAAGTCGTTGATGGCGCTATTCGGAAGCCCGTCGAAGGGGGGGTGTCGGGTAAGAAAGCTGGCGATTTCCCGCTGTTCGGTTTGCACGTGATCCTCAGTCGCTGGTCACCCAGTGGAACAGACCTGGAAGGTTCAACCGGAAGCGGGCCTCCAGTTGCAGATCATCGGTAAGGGTGATGGTACAGGGGCCACTACCTTGACACGCCCCGAACCAGCCGTCAAATGCGCTGAATGCGCCGAGCGGGTGGGCTTGCAGGGTGATTCGCGTTCCCCTTTCGGCGCTGATCAGGCAATTATCCCGGCAATCAAGGGCCTGGATATCGGCGCTGACTCGCCCCAGCGCGCCGCCGCTGACGGCCAGGCTCAGGGAGTGGTGCGGGGAGGGGGCGCTTGGGAGCGCGCGGGTGTTGGCGATGCGTGTCCGATCATTGGCCGGATTCAGATCGGGATTGGCGGTGCTGACCTCGACCTCGATGGCGTCGACGGGCGGTTCAAGGGTTGCGACGATCTCACGTTCCTCGTTGGCGGCGAGGCTCGGGAGGGAGCAGCCGGGCGAAGAGGTGAGGTAGCAATCACTGTCCTGGCCGCCGCTCAGGGAGACGATTCGGACCCCTTCCGGCGGGGTCAGGGCAATGCTGACGTTGCTGGCATCACCCGGGCCGTTGTTACGGGCGCGCAGCCGCAATTCCGTCCGCTCGCTGCCGCTATCCCGCAGGGTTCCGCTGGCTTGCAGATCGACGGGGCCGCCAGTATGGGGGATGAATGGCGGCTGCGCCGTGCCGTAGACCGTCAGTTGCCAGCTTTCCAGGGTTCCGCTGTCGCCTGCGCCCATGTCGGCGACCTTCAGGCTCCAGGTCCCGCGGGCGTTCTCGCCCAGGTGGCGTTTCGAGAGAAAGGTCCAGTCGTCATAGTAGTCGGAGAAGCGGCCGGAGTCGTGGCTGGGGGCGAGCATGCTTTCGGTACCGTCCGGGGAGGTGAGGACGATGCGCAGGTCGCCCCAGTAGGGATGGTCGGAGGCGCTGAAGGCGATCTCCACCGATTCGATATAGAGATCCCGGTCGATGGTGACGCGGGAGGTGATCCCTTCGGGGGCGTTGTCGGGAATGGCCAGATTGGGGCTCCGTGCGGCGCTTGCACGGATCTCCGCTCCCAGATTGAGCCACTGCTCCGCCAGTGCGCTAGCGGCGTCGGCGTCGATGGCGCCGAAGCCGTAGTTGTGATTGACCCAGTGCCCCGCGCCGTTGCGCCGCCAGTCGCCGTCGCTGGCGTCGATGCGATAGGCGCTGGCGGCGATGATGTAGTGGACATCCCGCCAACCCAGCGCGGGGTTGGCGTTGAGCACCAGCGCCGTGACCCCGCAGGCGATCGGGGTGGCGGCGGAGGTGCCGCCGAAGTCGCTGGTATAGTTGCCCTCGTTGTCGTAGCCGCGACTGCCGCTGCGATCGGTGGTGGTGATCGAGAAGAAGCCGCTGTCGGAAGGGGCGGTAGCCATCAGGTTGGCCCCCGTCTCGGAGTAGTAGGCCTGAAAGCCCAGGTCGCTATGGGCGCCGAAGGCGAGGGTATAGCGGGAGTTGGCGTAGCCGTCGAAATTGGAGTGGTCATGGACGCCGCCGTTGCCGGCGGCCCAGCAGTAGATGACGCCCTTGCCGCCGCGGCCCTGGGTCACCCCCTTTTCCAGTGCCGCCACGGTCAGCGGTCCGGGGCCGTCCAGACTCGTGCCGCCATCCTCGGGGCCCCAGCTGTTGTTGTAGATGTCGATCTCGCCAAGGCGGTGGTTGAGGGCCAGCGCCTCCTGGTAGTCGGTGACGCCTTCGGCGCGAATCCCCGCCAGGGTGACCCGCGGGGCGACACCGACCACGCCGATGCCGTTGCCGGCGCGGGCGCCGATCAGGCCGGCCACCGCGGTGCCGTGGTTGTTGTGGCTGGGGTCGTTGTCGTCGCTGTTGTAGTCCCAGCTGAGGGCGGCGGAGGTGTTGGCGCGCAGGTCTTCGTGGGCCAGCTCAAGCCCGTCATCCACCACCGCCAGGGTAACCCCTTCGCCGAACAGCCCCCGTTGCCAGGCGGGCATGACATTGATGTCGATCTCTTCGTCGCCCCAGATGTTGTTCTGGTTGTAGAGGTGCCACTGCTCGCCGAACTTGGGATCATTCCAGGCGATGCGCTCCAGGGTCGACAGGATCAGGCTGCGGCGATTGTCGCTGGGGTTGGCGTCGCCGGCGCTGCTGGCGACCTCGGCGGTGAGGCTGAGCTCGCCGCCGCGGGTCGGTTTGCCGCGCAGGTAGATGGTGGTGCCGTGCTGGCTCTCCAGCGATGCCAGTTGGCAGCTCAGGGCTTGCTGGTTGCATGTGGCGGCGCCGGAGGAGAGGCCTTCGACGCTCAGGCCGCTGTCCCTGGTCAGCGTCAGTGTAGCGCCGCCAACCGCAGCCCCTCGGTTGTTCACGGTGATGCGGTACTCCAGGGTCTCTCCGAGGATCGCCGGGCTGGGAGAGGCGGCGAGGGCAAGCCACAGGTCGGCGGCGTCGGCGGCGTTGTCGTCTTGGATGCGGGTTGTAAGGGAGAGGCTGTTGTTCTCCATGCGGGGATCGCCAGTGGCGCTGGTTACCGACAGCTGGCTGGTAAAGTCGCCCGCGCGCGCGCCGCTGAGGCGAAGTTGCAGGCTGGCGCTCTCTCCCGGCGACAGGGCGTCGACGGGGCAGGTGATCGCGGCGGCGGTGACGCAATTTGCGCCAATCGCACCATCAAAGGTGAAGGAGGCGGGGGGCGTCAGCCTGACGGCGATGTCACGGGCGGTGGCCGGCCCGCGGTTTTGCAGTGACACCTCGATAATGAAAGGCGTGTCAATGGTTGCCGGTTCCTCCCGCTCACGCGCGCTCAGCATCAAATCGGCCTCGCTCAGCAGCTTGAAGGCGGAGTCGGTGAGGATCGATTTGCCGGTCCGGGGCAGATCCCGGGCGCGCCGCTGAAGCCGGCGATTGGGGTAGGCCAGCCTCACCTCGGGTTCATCGGCGAGGGCGCGAATCTCCTCCCGGCAGTCACTGGGCGGGGCGGAGTCATGGGGGAGGCAGGAGAAGAGCGCCGCATGGTCGATGCCGGCCAGGGCGAGGAAGCGCAGTCCATGACGGGCGGCGAAGGCGAGCGCGGCAGGCTCGTCCGGCTCCGCCTGGAAGTGGACCAGGAGTTGGCCGGTGGGCGGTGGCGCGGAACGCCCCTCCGCCGCCGCGGTACTGCCCCATGCCGCGAAGAGCAGCGGCAACAGAGCGAGAATCCGGCGGCGGGGCAAGGGGGCGGGCATGTGGCTGGGGCGCGGGCTCAGGATTTGCCCTGGATTTCGGCCAGCAGCCCCCGGGAGGCGGCCTCGACCAGATCGAAGACCTGCTCGAAACCATTGGGGCCGCCGTAGTAGGGGTCGGGCACCTCGCGCTGGCCCAGTTCCGGCGCGAAGTCGAGAAACAGGGCGAGGCGCGCCTCGTAACCCGGCGGACAGATGGCCTGGAGGTTGTAATAGTTATCCTGATCCATGGCCAGCACATAGTCGAATTCGAGGAAATCCTCACCCCTGACCTTGCGCGCGCGCTGGCGACTGAGGTCGTAGCCCCGCTTGCTGGCGGTCTCCTGGGAGCGCCGGTCCGGCGCTTCGCCGAGGTGATAGGCATGGGTGCCCGCGGAGTCGACGAAGATACGCTCGCTCAATCCCGCCTCCCGCACCATTCCCTCGAACACGCCGTGGGCGGTGGGGGAGCGGCAGATATTGCCCATGCAACAGAACAGCACGCGAACCTGGCTCATAGACGAAACTCCTTCAACTTCCGCTCCCGATCGAGTCGAGCCGATTATACCCTTTATCCATCAATCCCGTAACCGCCGTTCGGGGTCGTCAGAACCCCATCGCCTGAAAATAGCCGACCCCCACCTTGCCGCTCCAGCGCAGGTATCCCGGCAGCAGGTGTTCGAAGAGGGCGCCGAGCACGCCATGGGAGAGGGCAAGCGGCAGCAGGGCATGGTAGCGCAGGTAGAGGCGTCCCCAGATCAGTCCCGCCACCAGGGTGACGCAGATCAGCGCGAAATTGGGAAAGTGGAAGGCGGAGAAGATGATCGCGCCGATGACGATGCTGCGCGCCTTGTCGCCGTTCACGGCGTGGAGGCGGTCGATCAGCAGCGGGCCGAGGATCAGCTGCTGCAACAGCGCCCACAGGGTATAGCGGGTGGCGTGAATCGCCAGCGAGATGGGATCCGGCCAGCCCGGGGGCGATGCGATGGCGGCGATGATCAGCAGTACGCCGATGAGTGCGGCGGTCCACAGCGCCACGTCTCGCCAGCCGTCGACCGTGCGCGGAAACCAGCGCCAGTGGCCGGCGGGCAGCGCCGGCGGCGCGCCGCGCATCAGTAACAGCATCACCAGGGCCAGAAAGGCGATGGCATCCAGGATCAGCAGCGGCATTGAGGTGACGCTGTAGGGGATGATCTGAAAGACCAGCAGGGAGGCGGTGATCACCAGCGCGAGCTGAATGCGCGGACGGTCGAGAAGGTGACGAACGACCATCCGTCCGTGGCCGAGGATGCGTTGTCCCCGCCACAGCCCGGCGATGGACAGGGTGATGATGGTCAGGCAAAACAGCATCATGGAGCTGAGCCAGCCCGCCGCGGCGTGGGCGACGGGGGGGCGAGGCGTCGCCGAACGAGTCCCGTCGAGCAGCTCCTCGGCGCGGGTCGGCAGCGGACCGGAGAAGAGGATCAGCGAGGGGTTGCGGAGATAGAGCGCCTCGGCGCGGGCGCGGTTCCATTCCGGCGGGGCGAGGGTAGAGACATTCTCGATGATGAGGTGGCGGCCGGACTCCGTGAAGTGGGGCAGCGTCTGTCGTTGCATCGCCTGATGATAATCCATGCGCATCGGGGGGGCGTCAACGGCGGCGCTGGGTTCCGGCAGGAGTTCGATGCCGTCGAGGGTGAAGCGGTTGCCCGGCGTCATCCCCGGATCGATGCGGATCCCGTCGAAGGCGGCGGCGGGACAGGGGCCGCCGGTGAAGGCGTGCATCCGCCCCTGATCCAGTCGGATCAGTAGCTGATTGGCGCCGGCGCTGATCGCCACCGGCGGGAGGGTGTGGGTGGTGACGAACAGCGGGTGGGTGGCGCAGGAGAGGTGGATTTGCAGGCGATCACCCTGCTCGGCGTGGATGTCCAGAGAGAGCAGGGGATAGCCGCGCAGGTCCAGCAAGCGACGGTTTTCAATCCACAAGCGGGGATCATCGCCGCGCGCGGTGAGCAGCGCGGCGCCGTTGCGGAATCGCGGCTCGTCGATGTCGCCGCGACCATGATCCGATATCGCGCCCTCGGCATCGAAGGTCCAGCGGTAGGGGGAGATCTGGCTCAGGGCGTGGCGCAGATCCGCCGCGCCGCGCCGATCCATGGCGTTGTCGAACAGCCACAGGGTCGCGGCGAACGCGCCGGTCAGATAGAGCAGCAGCCACAGGGTCCGTTTCATTGCGGCCCGCGCGCCGGCTTTTGGGTAGCGACTGGGGGAATCATGGCGACCTTAAAGCGACAAATCGCGATGGTTGCTTTTTAGGTAAAATAGCGCTATACGTCACATAGTGGGCAAATGATGTTTGCTTGTGTTGCCTGTGGTCTGAATTTTGCTTGTGGCACGGTTCGCATCGTTTTTCCATCGGAATGTTCCGTTTTGCATGGGCCGTCGAGGCCCGATCATATCAGAGGATTCGCCAAATGGCCTTGATCGACTGGAGTGACAATTTTTCCGTGGGCAGCCAACTGATGGACGATCATCACAAGAAGCTGTTCGATATCTTCAACCGCCTGCACGAAGCGATGAAGGCCGGCCAGGCCGCCACGGTGCTGGACGGCATCATGAGAGAGCTGATCGACTATACTCGCTATCACTTCGGCGAGGAGGAGAAGATGCTGGAGCGGGTCGGCTACACCCAGCTGGAGATGCACAAGGGTCTGCACCGCAAGTTCGTATCCGAGCTGGAGGGCTACGAAAAGGATATTCGGGATGGCGGTCAGGCGGTATTCGCCGCTACTCAGGTGATGAACTCCTCGCTGATCTGGCTGCGCGATCACATCCTTACCATCGATAAGGGGTATACCCCATTGATCAAGCAGGCCGGCATCAGCTGACGCCTCGCTGTTCTGGCATCGCGAATATGGGGAGGTCGAGCCTCGGTCTTGGCGGTCCTCTCCTTCGCGATGTCATCAGCGCAAGGGGTGATGCTCCCGTCGGGAGTTGGCGGACATGCCTTGGCTTATCGTGACGACATCGGGGCGCGGCTTGGCGCGCCAAGGTCTCGTCCGTTGGCGCGTCAAGCCGCGCGCTCCGCGGTGAAGCGGGAAAAGCGTCGCCGGCCATCATAGGGATGGCCAGACATGTTTCCGGCGGTTGGGGTGCGCTGACGCTAGTGGGAGACATCCCCGCCAAAGTTGCGCAATGCGGTGCGAAAGGCGTTGGCGGGGCTGAGGATGGCGTCGCCGACGATGATCACGTAGCCTAGCCAGTGGAAGAAGGTCGGGCTCTCACCCAGGCCGAAGCGCATGTAGCAGAGCAGGGCGGTTGAGACGATCAGCGCGAGTACCGAGAAGGTGGTGTCGAGCAGGAAGGGGGCGACGCCGATATCGCCGGATTTGACGAACTCGACCAGCAGCACGAACACCGCCACGCCAATGAAGATATAACCGGCGATGCCTTCCAGGGCGACGCCGGCCTGGTGGGCGACCACCAGAAAGATGATCGGCAAGAATATCCAGGGTAGTCTGCCCAGGGTGGTCAACATCGGCGAATCCTCCTCACAGGTTTAGAACAGGTATTGGGCAAGATTATCACGTCGCCCCCAATCCTCCCACCTCTGCGCCAGCGGAATTTTCTCCATGGTCGCCGATTTGCCGTTGAATCTGTAACCCGAAGAATGGATAATGCGCGGTTTCGGGGCGATCTCTCTCGGCAAATGCCTGCTGAGGGTGCATCGAGCCGCCGCTCCGCTAACGGAGCAACGGTCGTCTTCTGGTCCCATTGCCGGCGGCGATCGCACCTTTCACCCTTATGCAATGAGGAGATACCACAATGGCAATGACCGCACAGCAAAAAAAGACTATCGTCGAAGAGTATGGCCGTGGCGCCAATGACACCGGTTCGCCGGAGGTTCAGGTCGCACTGCTTACCGCGCGCATCAACCAGCTGTCCGAACACTTCGGCGAACACAAGCTGGACCACCACTCCCGCCGCGGCCTGGTCCGCATGGTCAATTCCCGTCGCAAGCTGCTCGACTATCTGAAATCGAAGGATCTGGAGCGTTATCGCACCCTGATTTCCCGCCTCGGCCTGCGTCGTTAAGATCCGTCGCCAAATCATCCGCCTCGAACCCCACCCAGGCAAACAGAGGAAACGACAAAGTGAGCTTGATTAGAAAAGAATTCCAGTACGGCAACCACAAGGTCGTGCTGGAGACCGGTGAAATCGCCCGTCAGGCCGACGGCGCGGTGATGGTCGACATGGACGGTACCGTGGTGCTGGTGACCGTGGTCGTGGAGAAGAACAGCGGGGAGGGAAAAGACTTCTTCCCGCTGACCATCGATTATCAGGAGAAGACCTATGCCGCCGGCAAGATCCCGGGCGGCTTCTTCCGCCGCGAGGGACGCCCCTCGGAGAAGGAGATCCTGACCAGCCGCTTGATCGACCGCCCGATCCGCCCGCTCTTTCCCAAGGGGTTCAACAAGGAGACCCAGGTGATCGCGACGGTAAAGTCGCTCAACCCCGCGGTGGATCCGGAGATTCCCTCGCTGATCGGCGCTTCCGCCGCGATGGCGGTCTCCGGGCTGCCGTTTCAGGGGCCGGTTGGTGCGGCCCGGGTGGGGTACAAGGACGGCAACTACATCCTCAATGCCGAGACCGCCGGCATCGGCGAGTGGAGCGACCTGGATCTGATCGTCGCCGGCACCGACAAGGCGGTGCTGATGGTGGAGTCCGAGGCCAACGAGCTCCCGGAAGAGGTGATGCTCGGCGCGGTGCTGTTCGGTCATGACCGGATGCAGGTGGTGATCCAGGCGATCCGGGAACTGGCCGCCGAGGTCAACAAGCCGTCGATGGAGTTCGCCCCCGCGGCGGAAGATGGCGAGCTGATGGCGGCGGTGGAGGCCGCGGTTGGCGCCGCGATCGGGGATGCCTACAAGATCGCCGACAAGATGGAGCGTTACGGGCGTGTCGACGAGATCGTTGCCGAGGCGAAGGAGAAGCTTGCCGGCGGCGAAGAGCCCAGGTGGAGCGGCGACCAGGTCTACGGTGCGATCGAGAAGCTGAAGAAGCGCATCGTGCGCGGTCGTATCCTGGCCGGCGAGCCTCGCATCGATGGCCGCGATACCAAAACGGTTCGCCCCATCACCATTCGCACCGGCGTACTGCCCCGCACCCACGGTTCCGCCCTGTTTACCCGCGGCGAGACCCAGGCGCTGGTGATTACCACCCTGGGTACCGAACGTGACTCCCAGATCATCGACGCCCTGGAGGGGGAGCGCAAGGAGTCCTTCATGCTCCACTACAACTTCCCCCCTTTCTGCGTCGGCGAGACGGGTCGCGTGGGGAGCCCCAAGCGGCGTGAGATCGGCCACGGGCGTCTCGCCAAGCGCGGCGTGCTCGCCTGCATGCCCACCATCAGGGACTTTCCCTACTCGATTCGGGTCGTGTCCGAGATCACCGAATCCAATGGTTCATCCTCCATGGCCTCGGTGTGCGGCACCAGTCTCTCGCTGATGGATGCCGGCGTGCCGATCAAGGCGCCGGTGGCCGGCGTCGCCATGGGGCTGATCAAGGAGGGCGATGAGTTCGCGGTGCTGAGCGACATCATGGGCGACGAGGATCACCTCGGCGACATGGATTTCAAGGTCGCGGGTACCACCAACGGCGTCAACGCCCTGCAGATGGATATCAAGATCGACGGCATCACCCGCGAGATCATGGAGATCGCCCTGGACCAGGCCAAGGCCGGGCGCATGCACATCCTCGACGAGATGGGCAAGGCGATCGATGCGCCGCGTCAGGAGATGTCGGAGCACGCCCCGCGTATCATCTCCTTCAAGATCGACCCCCAGAAGATCCGCGATGTGATCGGCAAGGGCGGCACCACCATTCGCTCCATCTGTGAAGAGACGGGCGCCACCGTCGACGTCACCGATGACGGCATGGTCAAGATCTTCTCCGTCAGCAAGGCGGCCGGGGACGAGGCGCGCAAGCGCATCGAACTCATCACCGCCGACGTCGAGGTGGGCAAGGTCTATGAAGGCAAGGTCGCCCGTCTGATGGACTTCGGCGCCTTCGTCACCATCCTGCCGGGGCGCGATGGTCTGGTGCACATCTCCCAGATCTGCGAAGAGCGGGTCGAAAAGGTCGCCGACAAGCTCGCCGAAGGGGATATGGTGCGCGTCAAGGTGCTGGAGATCGACAAGCAGGGCCGTATTCGCCTCAGCATGAAGGCGGTGGAGGAGGGGGAGTGATCTTCTGACGCAACCCACCAAAAAAGGGGCCGTAAGGCCCCTTTTTCATGGCGCTGTCTGCCTTAGGCGTTGCGGTAAGAGAATCCACTGAGCTTAAAATCCCCGCTGCCCTGGATGAGAGATTTCATGATAACTCTGGCGCGGCTGTATCAGCACAGGGCTGGCAGTCCCGACTTCAGATGAACGCAGGCGGGGCATTGCCTCTTTGCCCTGACCATTCGGGGCATCTATGGGGATTGGCGAACTGCGCTCGGCCAAAATTCCCGTTAATCCTGCAAATCCCGCCAATCCTGCCCATGAATCTCTCTTTTTGCGGACGAGTGGAGAATTGTTGCACATTGCCAAACCTCAGTTCTCGGGATAGGACTCCTGCATCTCCTCGAACTTGCTTGCGTAGCGGGCGATCCACTCCGCCGCCGCCGCGTCGGTGTCGAGCTTGCGTCCCTCGTCGTTGAAGACCTTGCGTCGGTAATCTTCGATCCAGCACGCCTGCTCCACCATGCGTACCGCGTACTTGGTGTACTCGTTATCGAACTGAACCCCAACGTCATAATGATCGTCGGCAGGGCGACACCAGACCACCACCGCTTGCGCCTCGAACGCCTGATGCACATCGATGCGCAGGTGGATCTTGCATCCAGGGTGCAATGCCTCCCGAGATTGGAAACATAGCCCGCCGATGGCCACATCCCGGGTCCTGCCACGCATCGGCGACGCCGAATCGACACTGACATCGATGGGGATCTGCGCCGGGTGGCGAATGAATTTACGCATGCCTTCCTCCGTTACTGCTTCCCTGTTGATAATGGGCATGTTGAACCTCTCCTTGACGGCATACAGAGCAGCCGAAATCTCTTTGACCCACCTGTAGAGAATCGGGCTTAGCTGCGGTTTTCGCAAGGTATTGCTATCCCAAACAAGATCGGCATCACAAAATCCAGCATGCCACGGGATTGCAGGATCGGTATAATCCGCTTTTCACCCTCACGGTTCAAGCCAAAGCGGGCCGCCATTTCCCGAGTCCATGATGTTGACACTGCGATTTCCCGACCCCCTGGACCCGGAAGCCTTCCTTCGGGAGTTCTGGCAGCGCAAACCGCTGCTGATGCGCGCCGCCCTCGATTTCAGCTGCGATCTGACCGGCGACGATCTGGCGGGACTGGCGTGCGAGGAGGGAGTGGAGTCCCGCCTGATCCTGGAGAAGGGGGGCGAGTCGCCCTGGGAGGTCCGTCACGGCCCCTTTCCTGAATCCATGTTCAGTACCTTGCCCGACAGCCACTGGACGCTACTGGTGCAGGATGTGGATAAATTCGCGCCCCAGGTGGCGAGATTGCTCGACCCGTTTCGCTTTCTCCCCGACTGGCGGCTCGACGATGTGATGGTGAGTTACGCCGTCGATCAGGGCTCCGTTGGGCCGCATGTAGATGATTACGACGTCTTCCTGTTTCAGGCCCATGGCAAGCGGCGCTGGCGGATCCATCAGCGACCGGTCGCGGAGGATGCCTACATCCCCGGGCTGGACGTCCGCATCCTGCCCGAGTTCCAGGCGGACGAGGAGTGGTTGCTCGAACCCGGCGATTGTCTCTACCTGCCCCCCAACGTCGCCCACTGGGGAGTCGCCGAAGGGGAGTGCATCACCTGCTCGGTCGGCTTTCGCGCCCCCGCCATGCGCGACATGTTCGCCCACTGGTGCGATGAACTGGTGGAGAGCCGAGCGCCCCTGACCCGCTATCGGGACATCCCGCTGACGCCCCAGGATACCCCGGGCGAGATCCTGCCCGCGGTGCGCACCGACCTGCGGCGGAGGTTTCAGGAGTATCTGGCCCAGGACGACGAGGCCTTTCGGCGCTGGTTCGGGCGCTACATCAGCGAGACCAAGGCCAATCTGTACGTCGAGCCTCAAGCCGATGCCCAAGAGGTGGAGATGTTCCTGAAGCATCTGCGGGAACGGGGCGTCATCCATCGCAACCCCATGTCACGCATGGCGTTCAGCAAGGGCGGCGCGGGCCGGGACAGCCTCTTCGTCAATGGTCATGAATATCAGTTGCCCTGCGAGCATGGCGGGATCCTGGCGGCGATCACCCACTATCGAGCGCTCCACTTCGGCTATCTCCAGCCCTGGCTCGATGCGCCCGAAGCCGTCGACCTGCTGAAGGCGTTATATCGGGACGGACACCTGATATGGGAGTAGGTTACACCTTTTCAGTGCGCCTCGCCGATTGGGAAGGTGACCGAAAAGCGCTGGAGTTCGTGCGCCGCAAGGTCTTCATCGAAGAACAATCCGTCCCGGAGGCGCTGGAGTGGGACGACCAGGACCCCCTCGCGCTCCACCTCCTCGCCCTCGATGCCGACGGAAACCCCATCGCCACCGGACGCCTGACCTCGGGCGGGCAGATCGGTCGCATGGGCGTGTTGCCAAAGTGGCGGGGCAGGGGCGTTGGCGGCGGGATCTTGCGACGTATCCTGCAACTGGCCAACGAACGGGGGATCGGCCCCCTGTTCCTCCACGCCCAGCTCACGGCGATCCCGTTTTATGAAAAACACGGCTTTTGCGTCCAAGGGGAAGAGTTTTCCGATGCGGGGATACCTCACCGGAAAATGTGGCTTGAATAGCGGAATCCGCCATGGCGCAAAAATTCTGACTCTTCGTTAGTCCGAAAAGCCGCCTTTTGATATGATGACCGGATTATTTTTCCACATGTGTTGGCGGCGCGAGATCATGGCCGTTACTGTGAATCTACCGAGGAGTGGCAGTCCTCAAAGGACTGCCACTCCTTGGGCTGATTCATTTCCCGGGGTGGTGCATCACTCCATGACCGTTAGCAAGACATACCAGGCAAGATTTTGATGAAAAAAGCACTTATCACGGGTATTACCGGGCAGGATGGCGCCTATCTGGCGGAACTTCTCCTGGAGAAAGGGTATGAAGTCCACGGCATAAAACGGCGTTCATCCCTCTTCAACACCGATCGTATCGACCACCTCTACCAGGATCCCCACGAAAAGGAGCAGCGCTTCGTCCTGCATTACGGTGACCTGGCCGACTCCATGAGCATCGTACGCATCATCCAGCTGGTGGAGCCGGACGAAATCTACAACCTGGGCGCCCAGAGCCATGTCGCCGTCTCCTTCGAAAGCCCGGAATACACCGCCGATACGGTCGGCCTCGGCGCATTGCGGATCCTGGACGCGATTCGCGTCCTCGGGTTGGAAAAGAAGACCCGCTACTACCAGGCCTCCACCTCCGAACTCTATGGCGATGTCCAGGAGATCCCCCAGAAGGAGACCACCCCCTTCTACCCCCGATCACCCTACGCCGCCGCCAAGCTCTACGCCTACTGGATCACCGTCAACTACCGAGAGGCCTATGGCATCTATGCCTGCAACGGCATCCTCTTCAACCACGAAAGCCCGATCCGCGGCGAAACCTTCGTTACCCGCAAGATCACCCGGGCGCTGGCGCGTATCCACCTGGGGCTTCAGGACTGTCTCTACCTCGGTAACCTCGACGCCTTGCGCGACTGGGGGCACGCCAAGGACTACGTGAGGATGCAGTGGATGATGCTGCAACAGGATACCCCCGAGGATTTCTGTATCGCCACCGGTAAACAGTACTCCGTGCGCGACTTCGTCAACGCCGCCTATGCGCAACTGGGCAAGAAGGTTCGCTGGGAAGGCAAGGGGATTGATGAAAAGGGATATGACCAAGAGAGCGGCAAGTGCATTGTCGCCGTCGATCCCCGCTACTTCCGCCCGACCGAGGTGGAGACCCTCCTCGGCGACCCCTCCAAGGCCAAGGCGAAACTGGGTTGGGAGCCCGAGATCACCTTCGAAGAGATGGTCCAGGAGATGATGCAGCACGACCTCGCCATGGCCAGACGGGACGAGCTGGTCAAGAAGCACGGCTATGCCGCCTACGACTATAACGAATAGACCGATGTTCGAATCATCCGACAAGATCTACGTCGCGGGTCACCGTGGCATGGTGGGGTCCGCCATGATTCGCAAGATGCTCGCCGAAGGCGTCGATAGCGATGCGATCATCACTCGCTCCCACAAGGAACTTGACCTTACCGAGCAAGGCGCGGTCGCGGCTTTTTTCGAAAGCCAGAAGCCGGATTACGTCATCCTTGCGGCGGCCAAGGTGGGAGGTATTCACGCCAACAACACCTATCCCGCCGAATTCATCTATCAGAACCTGATGGTTCAAGCAAACGTAATCCATCAATCTCATCTACATGGGGTGAAACGGCTGCTGTTTCTCGGGAGTTCCTGCATCTATCCCAGAGACGCGGCCCAGCCGATGCGCGAAGATGCGTTACTGACCGGCACGCTGGAACCCACCAACGAGCCCTATGCGGTCGCCAAGATCGCTGGAATCAAGCTTTGCGAATCCTACAATCGCCAGTACGGCGCCGATTTTCGCAGCGTCATGCCGACCAACCTCTACGGACCGAACGATAACTTCGACCTAGAGAACAGCCATGTCTTGCCGGCATTGATTCGCAAGTTTCACGAGGCCAGAGCGGCTGGACATGAAACGGTCGAGGTGTGGGGAACCGGTAAACCGATGCGGGAATTTCTCCATGTCGACGATATGGCGGACGCCTCCCTGCATGTGCTGGGCCTGGACGTTCAGAGCTACCGTACCCATACCCAAGAGATGCTATCCCACATCAACGTGGGAACCGGGATCGATGTCACCATCCGCGAATTGGCGGAGACGGTCGCCCGGGTAACGGGATTTCAGGGGAAGATTGAGTTCAACACCGCCAAGCCAGATGGAACCCCCAGAAAGCTGCTGGACGTGACCCGACTCGCCAATCTCGGCTGGAAGGCGCGGATCTCATTGGAAGAGGGGCTGAAGCAGACCTACGACTGGTTTCTCGCCAACGAGGAGGGGATTCGGCGATGAGGGACTGGTATGTGGTGTTTACCAAGCCGAGCAAGGAAGAGGTCGCCGAGCAACAATTGCAGAACCAGGGCTACGAAGCCTACCTGCCGCGCCTGACCATCCAGAAGCGCCGCCGAGGAAAGTGGCAAAAGGTCGTGGAGCCGCTTTTCCCCCGCTACCTCTTCGTCAATGTGGATCCGGACGTGAAGTCGGTAGGCCCGGTTCGCTCCACTATCGGGGTGATCGACTTTGTCCGCTTTGGCGGCGAGATGAAGGCGATCAGCGCCGAGATCGTGGAGGGCATTCGCCGACAATTGGGCGTATTGGAGTCAGAGGGCGGAAAGGCCCTGAAAGCGGGTGACAAGGTCGAGATCACCGACGGCCCCTTTGCCGGCCTGCAAGCAATCTACAGCGAGCCGCTAGGCGAGAAGCGGGCCATCATCCTCCTCGACATGCTCGGCAAGGTCAACAAGGTCACCGTGAAAAAGGATGACCTAGCGTCGATTGAGTGAAAGTGCATCGTGAATACGCGGAGGTTGGGGAAGTATTCCGTATTAGGGATTTCCAGGGAAACACACACTACGAGCCATGCGAATTGCTAGACTGAATGACTCGATAAGTTACACAGGCGCTTGAGCTGGCCCTGAGGTTCATGCAATTCGCCTGAGGCACTCCCCCTTTTGGAAACGGGGGCCGGGGGGATTTTTTCCCGCGCAAACGAGTAGTTGGGGTTTCGTGCCAAGGTCTGAAAATCCCCCTAACCTCCCTTTGCGAAAGGGGGGGGCGGGTTGCGGGTAGGAGGAAAGCTGGTTCCCACGCGCTGAGACTGTGAAAGTATTCTGAAAAAGCCCCTCTCCCCGAGGGAGAGGGGTTGGGGTGAGGGCAAGAATCAAGCACTT
>JAABSM010000169.1 GCA_011390365.1 Gammaproteobacteria bacterium | reverse complement strand
ACCTAACGGTCATGGAGTGATGCACCACCCCGGGAAATGAATCAGCCCAAGGAGTGGCAGTCCTTTGAGGACTGCCACTCCTCGGTAGATTCACAGTAAAGAGATCAATGGCGTTCCCGTAGCAAAATCGCCGGACTCAGCTTCAACCGCCGCAACAGATAGCTCGCGCCCAGGTGCAGGGCGATATAGCTAACACTCAGCGCGGTGAGGATGCCGGCCCACAGCGGGAACTCCGCCGGCAGCTTGAGGCGGTACTCCAGCAGCGGCACGGCGATGGCCGAGCCGATGAGGATGGCAAAGGCAGAGGTGACGATCGCCAGCAGCAGGTATTCGCTGTAGAGGCTGTGGCGAATGGCCCCGGGGCGGGCGCCCAGGGCGTGGAGGATGGCGGCCTCGTAGACCTGGCGGGCGCGGTTGGCGGCGACCACGCCGGTGAGCACCAGCAGGCTCACCGCCAGGCTGATGGCGGCCACCACCGCCAGCCCCGCCACCGCCTTGCCGAGCAGGTCGCGGGCGGTCTCCAGCAGCTCCGCGGTGCGCACCGTGACCACGTTGGGGGCCAGCGCGGCGATCTCCCGCTGGGCCGCCAGCGCCGCCGTGTCGCTCATGTAGGCCGCGCCCACATGGCGGTGGATGAAGGGATCCAGCGCCCCGGGGGAGAAGATGCCCTCGAACCAGAAGCGGGTCTGAATCCCCTTCTGGCGGTAGATGCCGGCGAGGGTCGCCTCCAGCTCGTCCCCGGCGATGGCGAAGCGCAGTCTGTCCCCGGGTTGCAGCCCCAGCTGATCCGCCTCCCGGTCCTCCATCACCACAAAATACCCCTCTCGGCTCGTGGGGACGGACTGGGGGGAGAGGGGTTGGGGTGAGGGGGAAAGGGTGGGTTGCTGTACCGAATCAACCGAGTCCCACCACTCCCCTCTTACCAACTCCACATTGTCGATGTTGTTGGCGGGATAGGTGAGCTTGTGCTCGTCCCGCGCCTCCTCGCGCCGCCCCTCGTCCTGGCTCTCGCCCAGGGGTTCGCCGTTCACCGCAGCGAGTCGGCCACGCACCAGCGGTGCGATGTCGAGGCGGGTGGCGCCCGCTTGTTGCAACACATCTTCCACCGCCGCGCGCTGGTCCTTGGAGATGTCATACAGCACCAGCGCCGGGGCCTCCTCGGGGATGGTGTTGGCGATGGTGTCGATCAGCGCGGTGACCAGGATGGCGCAGGCCACCAGCAGGGTCAGGGCCGAGCCCAGGGAGAGCAGCGACGAACGCAGCGGCGAGCCGGGGCGGCGCAGGTTGGAGAGGGCCAGGCGCAGGGCGAAGCGCTTGCGCACCCAAGGCAGGTCCTTGCCGCGTTCCGCCAGCCGGCGCAGGCCGCGCACTACCCCCTCCAGCAGGCCCAGCACCAGCCCCATCACCAGGATGAAGCCCAATGCGAAGAGCGGGTCCGGCAGGGTGAGCAGCACCAAGGCGACGATGGCGAGACAGCCCGCGGCGGTGGCCAGCCACCAGGCCCGCGGGGTGTCGGCCATGCGGTGGCCCAGGTCCCGAAACAGCGATGCCGGGTCGGTGGCCAGGGCGCGACCCACCGCGGGAAAGGCAAAGGTGAAGGCGGTGAGCAGGCCGAAGGCCATCGCCAGCAGCGCCGGGGCCAGGCCGCTGAGGGCAGCGGTGGTGAGCTGCATGCGCTCCTCCGCCACCGCCGCCCCGCCCAGGGCGATCAGGTAGCCGATCATCGCCCCCAGCAGACAGGCCGCGCCGGCGAGCATGCCGATTTGCAGCAGGTAGACCGCCGCCAACCGCTTGCGCCGCAGCCCCACCGCGCGCAGGGTGGCGATGGTGGCGAGCTTGCCCTGGAGATAGGCCTGCACCGAGTTGAATACCCCCAGCCCGCCGATGAACAGGGTGCTGAAGCCGATGATCATCAGCCCCGAGGCCACTTGTGCGAGTCGCCGCGCCACCCGCTCGCTGCGCTCCATGAAGGTGCGCACCTCCCAGTCGCTGTCCGGGAAGGCGGCGTAGAAGGCCCGCTTCC
>JAABSM010000168.1 GCA_011390365.1 Gammaproteobacteria bacterium | reverse complement strand
CCGGACATGCGCCAATACACCCTGCTCGATCATCTGCTGGAGTTCAAATACCTCCCCCTCAAGGCGCTACCTGGCTTCGACAGTCAGAAGTTGGCGGAAACAAGCCGCGAAGAGCTGCGAGCACTTCCCGCCGTGCGAGAAAAGTTGGAAGAGGCGGGAAAACAACTGGCGGCCTATCGAAAGACGCTGGAGCGAAGCTACGGACCCAAGCTGAAACTACGCACCCATGCCGTGGTGGGGGTTGGACTCACGCGGCTGGTTTGGTAGAAGCCGCTAGCCGCTAGAGGCTAGCGGCTAGCGGCTAGGAGCTACCATAATATGCCGGTCGCGGGTTGCACCCGCGACCGGAACGTTTGAGGCACCCCCTACAATCATACAGCCTCCACAGTCAAAACCACCGCCAAACCTTCCGGTCGGGAGTTCAACTCCCGACCGGCCCAAGGACGCGACTGGTTTGGTAGTTTCGGTGGACCAAAGAGAGAGCGCCCAGCCGTTGGAGGCTCGTTCCAGTCACATCTGGATCCCAAGCGCCGCTTGGGGTCCCGGATCTGGATGCGCCGCATCCCGACACGGACCGCGGCGCGGTCAAGACCTCGTTCCCATGAGGCTCATGGGAACGAGATATGGTTTACAACAAACCGACCGAGTAAGCACAGCCCATCCGCCGTAGTATACTAACCCCATGAAGATGCAATTCCCCTACGGGCTCGCCAACTTCGCCGCCATCGCCGAGGACGGCCTCTACTATATCGACCGTACCAACTACATCCGCACCCTGGAGGAGACGGGACGCCAACTCCTGTTGCTGCGACCACGCAGGTTTGGCAAATCCCTGTGGCTCTCCATTCTGGAGAACTACTACGACCTGAACAAGGCGGATCGCTTTGAGGCCTATTTCGGCGGGTTGAAGATCGGCCAAAACCCCACTTCGCGTCACAATCAATACTTTGTCATGAAGTGGAACTTCTCCGCGGTTGAGGCACTGCGGGGCGCGGATGCCATTCGCGGCTCCCTGCACCGGCACATCAACGCCTGCATCGAGGAGTTCGCGGTCCGCTATCGGGAGCAGTTGGAACAACCGATCCAGATCAACGAAGAGGATGCGCTACGCTCCTTTCGGTCGTTGTTGACGGCGGTGCAACGAAGCCCCCATCAACTCTATCTGCTGATCGATGAATATGACAACTTCGCCAACGAGGTGCTGGTCAGTCATCAGCAGGGCAACCAGCGCTACGACGAGTTGGTCAGCGGAGAGGGGGCGATCAAGGCGCTGTTCAAGGTCATCAAGGATGCAGCCGAGGGGCGCGGGCTGGAACGGGTCTTCATCACCGGCGTGACGCCGGTAGTGATGGCGGATATTACCAGTGGCTATAACGTCATCGAAGACATCTCCCGCATGCCGGAGCTTGACGACCTGTGTGGGTTTCATGAAGAGGAGATCGCCGCTACCCTGACGCAGCTGGTCGAGCAGTGTGAGCAGCCCAAAGAGCGGGCCGAAGAGGCGCTGAAGATGATGCGCACCTTCTATAATGGCTACAGCTTTTCGCTTCATGAAGAGCGGGGAATGATCTATAACCCGACCTTGGCGCTCTACTTCTTCAAGCACTTTGAGCGAGAGTGCGAGTATCCCGACAAGATGCTCGACAGCAATCTGGCCATGGATCGAAATCGTATCGAGTACGTGGGGCGCTTGCCCCATGGTCGAGCACTGATCGAGGCCGCTACGGAGCCCGCGGAACCCATTTTGGTCGACGAGCTGGAAGATCGCTTCGGCGTCCAGATGATGCTCAAGACCCCCAAGGATCACGGCTTTCTCGCCTCACTGCTCTACTACTTCGGGGTGCTGACCTACGCGGGTCGAACCCCCCAGGGGAAAATGGGCCTCATCGTCCCCAATCTGGTGGTGCGCAAACTCTACGCCGAACGCATGCGGGAGGAGCTACTGCCGGGCTATGAAGTCAGCCGTCAGCGGGAAGCGGTATGCGATCGCTTCTATGGCCAGGGTGACCTGGAACCCCTGGCGGATTTCATCGAACAGCGCCTGTTGCCGGTGTTCGACAATCGCGACCTGCGCTGGTCCAACGAACTCACCCTGAAGACCGCCTTCCTCACCGTGTTGTTCAACGATGCGGCCTACATCATGGACTCGGAGACCGCCATCGAGCGTGGCTACGGCGATCTCTCGCTGATCGTTCGCCCGGACATGCGCCAATACACCCTGCTCGATCATCTGCTGGAGTTCAAATACCTCCCCCTCAAGGCGCTA
>JAABSM010000167.1 GCA_011390365.1 Gammaproteobacteria bacterium | reverse complement strand
GAGCACGCGGAGTCACAACCCTCGGCCTGGTTGACTGGCCGCTCGAACCGCGGGTAGCCGGCGGAGCTTGCGAGACGGGGTGCGGTGGACAAGTCGACTACCACGCTGAGGTAGGGGACATGTAGAAGATCGTTGCGGTAAACAGCAAAAGAGCGATAAGCCCGATCGTCTTCCTGACTTCCTGCCTTTTCATTTGTTCTCTTCCTTTGCCCGGCAACTGATCCGGTCGCGCCTCGGCGCGGGTTTGTGTTTCTTAATATACTAGACACTGGCCCATTTTTGGAGTCGTGTTCCTATCCTGATGCGGTCGACGTGTTTATATTTTTCGACATGTTTAAAGGGATAAGGAGAGCCGTCCGTTGAAAAAGAGACCCCTTTTATCTCATACTTGAAGCCTGATTTTTCCTGTATTGCATATGGAAAAATTATCGTGTCGTACCAGTTTTCGGTAATTTCGAACGTTCTCGCGGCTTCAGGCTGAGTATCATCCATCAATGTAACTTTTTTGCCATTATCGTATGTTATTGTCAGTTCATCTATCCTGAAGTTGGTAAACCCTTCATGTGTCTTCAGGTAGGTGTTGTCGTATTTGTTTATGACGATATTTTTTGGAAGCTCTGAGCGAATCCTGTGTAACAATATCGGAATCAGTGGAGTGTCTGTAGCGTTGTATTCCAGATAAAATTGATTGGGAATAAAACCTTCTCCTTCCTTCAAAACTTTATATTCAAGATCCAGTTTATATTGAGGGCCGGTGTATATATAAAGGCCGCCCGTCAAAACAGTAAATATGACCAATGCTAATAGGATGCCCGATATAATGTATCTTTTGCTCATTTGAACTCCAGCGATAGGCATCTTTCTGGGCGGCCTGCAAGTTTTGGGTCTGAATAGAATGGCACTAAGTTAAGGAATTCTGAAACAAAAACGCGGGGTTTTTTCACATGGAGGAACCTTTTTTTTCGGCGGGGGAGCAGTCTTGACTAAAGCCGACTTGTTCAGTAGGGTTTCGGCGACGAAAGGGGGAGGCTGTGAAGCGGATATTTCAATCTGTTTTGAAGGATAGGAAATCCAACCGCCTAGAGGGAAGTATCCCCTCTTCCTTGGGGTGCAGTCAATCCCCTGCATCAGGCCATCAGCCTCTTCCAGGGTGGTCCGCTCGCCAATATCGTGCTATTGAGAGGAGCCAAAGGTGGATTTTGGGTGGTGAGAGCACTGGAAGGATGTGATTTTCGGGCAAGCGGTAACGGTGGGTCTGGCAGCCCTTGCCGGGCAGCGTCACCAAGATACCGTTTGATCGTATTCGTAGTCCGGCTCCGGCTGGGCGAGAGGGTCGTCCGAATGGCGCTCCTCGTCATCGAAAGCCTCCTCGGCGAAGTCTTCATACCACTGCGGAGGTCCCCTGGCGGATGCGATTCGCGGCGGGGTGGCGGGCTCGCCGATGTGTCCAAGGATGGCCCGAACATCGACCGCTTCCGGGCAATGAAGGCGAGGATCCGCATCTCGGCCCCACACTTCGGGCAGGTCAGGGGGAACGCTTCGTAGATACGGGCGAGCAGCATGGCCCACAGGTAGCGGGCGGGAGAGCGCCCGATGGCTTGGGGTGGATCATCTTCTGTCCTGATTAGCAAGATGCCCCAGTTGTCCGATGCCGTCGCGCCTAGACGAGGTTCTCAGTCGCCGAAACGACGACTGAGAGCGGGAAAAACGCCTCCAGACGCACCCCGGTAGAGGGTGCTAAAGGTGCCACTGAGGCATCTTGCTAATCAGGCATTTCGATGGAACAGTAACGGTAGGGACGGGGCTGCAAGCCCCGTCCCGCCGACGATCCTCCTTCGCCGGACGGGTTTTGCAAACCCGTCCGCATCGTTACCAACACCCCGATCATCGCGGCATCAACCGCACTTCGGTGGAACGGTAACGGTAGGGACGGGGCTTCAAGCCCCGTCCCGCGAACTTCCCCGCCCTACTCAATTCGCCGGACGGGTTTTGTAAACCCGTCCGCACCGTTACCAATCCCCCGATCATCGCGGCATCAACCACATTTCGACCTGATTAGCAAGATGCCCCAGTTGTCCGATGCCGTCGCGCCTAGACGAGGTTCTCAGTCGCCGAAACGACGACTGAGAGCGGGAAAAACGCCTCCAGACGCACCCCGGTAGAGGGTGCTAAAGGTGCCACTGAGGCATCTTGCTAATCAGGCATTTCGATGGAACAGTAACGGTAGGGACGGGGCTGCAAGCCCCGTCCCGCCGACGATCCTCCTTCGCCGGACGGGTTTTGCAAACCCGTCCGCATCGTTACCAACACCCCGATCATCGCGGCATCAACCGCACTTCGGTGGAACGGTAACGGTAGGGACGGGGCTTCAAGCCCCGTCCCGCGAACTTCCCCGCCCTACTCAATTCGCCGGACGGGTTTTGCAAACCCGTCCGCACCGTTACCAATCCCCCGATCATCGCGGCATCAACCACATTTCGACCTGATTAGCAAGATGCCCCAGT
>JAABSM010000166.1 GCA_011390365.1 Gammaproteobacteria bacterium | reverse complement strand
ATCTCAAGCTCTTTTCCAGTCAGAGTGACAAGAAAGTCAAGGTCGTGGACCTTGAGAAAACGATAGTTGTTCCCAGTCGTTCGGTAACTTGGCCAAGAGAAGTTTCTGGTAATCGCAAACTTGAGAGCCAGCTCTACGCAATATCCACACAAGTATATCGAGTTCGCATGTCTGCCATGGTCGAGTAGCAGGGATGCATCTTCAAACTTGTGCTCTATATTCCGTAGAATTTCAGCTTTGGTCAACGGTTATCTCCAAGCTGTATCAGCTTGCTTCGTCCCCAAGGTACATTCAATCGACTCCGCCGCCTTGTGCCCCGCCGCCACGGCGTGGATCACGTCCGGCCCCTGCACCATGTCGCCTATGGCCCATAGCCAATCCTGATTGGTGCGGCCGGCCTCGTCCACCTTGATGCGCGGGCCGTTCCATTCCAGGGCGTCGCGTAGTTCTTCGCCAAGCAGTTCCAGATCGGCCATTTGCCCGATCGCCTCGATTACCATGGTACCGTCATACTGTTGCACGTCGGTTTCATCGTATTTGGGATGAAAGCGGTGGTTTTCGTCGAAGATGGAGAGGCATTTGACCGTCTCCAGGCCCAATAGTTTGCCGTCTTCGATGACGCAGCGCTTAGGGCCGCGGCCGGGGAGGACGGTGATACCCTCCTCCTCGGACTCGACGATCTCCTCTTCGTCGGCGAGCATGCCCTCGCGGTCTTCGAGGCAGGTGAGGGTGATGCCCACCTTGCCGTACTGTTGGCGTTGCAGGCGCGCCAGGGAGCGGGCGATGTCCATGGCGACGTTGCCGCCGCCGATCACCACGATCTCTTCGGGTACCTCGAACTTCTCACCCAGGGTGATCTTGCGCAGCAGGTCCACCGCCGATACCACACCAGGATGGTCGGTGCCTTCGATGCGGGTGGAGCGGCCCAGGTGAAGGCCGATGGCGAGGATCACCGCGTCGTTTTCGGCGTGCAGTTGGTCGAGGGTGATGTCGGCGCCGATGCGGCTGTTGCAGCGGATCTCCACCCCCATGGACCGGATCACCTCGATATCTTCATCCAGCTTATCGTAGGGCAGGCGATATTCCGGGATGCCATAACGCATCATGCCGCCCGCCTCTGGCTGGGCCTCATGGATGGTCACGGAATGGCCCTTGCGCGCCAGGTCATAGGCGGCGGTGAGACCTCCAGGGCCGCCGCCGATGATCGCGATCTTGCGACCGGTGGCGGGGCCGGGCGTGCCGATCAATTCGCGGGTGCGCTCCACCGAGACCTGTTCGGTGATGTGACGCTTGAGCCAGCGAATGGCGATCGGGTCGCCCTCGTGGCGGGCGGCGCAGGTGGTTTCGCACTTGTGGGTGCAGATGCGCCCGCAGACCCGGGAGAGGGGATTGGTCTCATAGAGCAGCTTGAGGCCCGCCTCGAAATCGCCATCGCGAATCGCGGCGATGTATTCGGGGATCGCCATGTGGGCGGGACAGGTGGCGACGCACAGGCCGCAGGCGACGCAGCGATCCGCCTCCAGCTTCGCCTGCTCCTTGTCATAGCCGGCGACGATCTCGTCGAAGTTATCACCTCGAACCTGGGCTTCAAGTTCCGACATCGGGATCCGTTCCCGGGCCATCAATTCATGGGCCTCGGGGCGGTGATAACCCAGCTCGGCATCGTCCCAGTGTTTCTTGTCGATCCCAGGCGTATAGAGATAGGCGTCCGGATCCCGCTCCACCCACTTGTATTCGTTGGACATGCTCAGGGAGCGGGTCATGCAGACATCCACGCACAGCGCGCACCAGCAGCAGCGGCCATAGTCGATGCGCGGCCGCAGCCCCGAATCCCCCTGCTTCGTCTCCACCCCCTCCGCCGGCAACATGTCGATCGCCCCGTTCTGACACACCACCTCGCAGGTACCGCAGCCGATGCACTTCTCGATGTCGTTCTTGTGGAAACCGCGATAACGGGCCGAACCGGGACGATCATTCAGCGGATCAGGAATGGTCACCGGATCCCGCAGGATGTTTTTCCAGGCGGTGAAGGGAGAGATCAGGTCGCGTACGCTCATGATTGGCAGTCGCTTTCGTTTTGGTCTGGTGCCGAGGCTCTGCCTCGGCACGAAGTCTTGGCGGCTCTGCCGCCCGATTCCAGTAAGCTCCCGCTGTGGCGGCAGAGCCGCCAAGACGGGGTATCCAGGCAGAGCCTGGATACCAGTGGTGTTCTGGGAAATCCGCGGTTAACCTTCATCGCTCGATCTCCGGCGGATAGGTATGCAGCGAGACCATCAGCGCGGCGACGTCGGAGATGTTGCAGCCGACGATGAGCTTTTCCAGCAGCGCCATGGCGTGGGTGTAGGACGGCCCGCGCACGTTGACCCGGCGCGGGTAGCCGCTGCCATCGGTGACCAGGTAGTAGCCGTACTCCCCTCGGGAGCACTCGCCGCGCACGTAGGTCTCGCCGGGTGGGATCTTCCAGTGCAGGACATTGGGCAGGTCGCACATCACCGGGCCCTTCTCCTT
>JAABSM010000165.1 GCA_011390365.1 Gammaproteobacteria bacterium | reverse complement strand
CAAGATAGCGCATAAAGTTAAATTTTTTTGTGAACTGGGTCCTGGCGCTGAAGGATACCCTGAGCAACATCGCCGCCGGCATCATGCTGCTGTTTCTGCGCCCCTTTCGCTGCGGCGATTTCGTCGAATACGGCTCGGTGATGGGTACGGTGCGGGAGGTCAACCTCTTCACCACCGTGCTGGAGACCTTCGACGGCCTCTATATCGCCTCCCCCAACAGCGAGGTGTGGGCGAGCAGCATCACCAACTATACCCGCAACGGCAAGCGGCGCATGGATATCCTGGTCGGCATCGACTATGCCGATTCCATGTGGTATCCGGCGAGCCGTTGCCGACCCGTTCCTCGGTAGGGGATGGCGAAGTGTCGGGTTCGTGACATCATGTCGGGGATGCGACAAGGTTATGTTGCGTCTCCTCCATGGCGAGCGCTTGGGTTTCCTTGAAATGTGATTGAAATCACGGTGATTTTTGCTTTTCCCGGCTTGAGACGTTGAGTTTCAGAGTAAATTTCTGAGGTTTGATTCTTGCTCTGACGGTATCCAAACACGGAAGATTCGTGGTAAAGACTCGACGGGTATAATCTCCGGACGTCGCCACGCATCAAATACCAGCGCCTGGCGTAATCGCCTGACTGAGCGAGCCGCCATCCCCCATCCGCCGGCGGAGAGGAAACCGATCATGTCCGTTACCCTGTTTGAGCTCGCCCCCGAGGCGCGCATCAACTTCACCAAAATGGTGTTCATCTACGAAGAGAGGAGCCGGGTCAAGCTCAAGCTGAATGACGCGGCAAGCCTGATCACGGTCATCAACTCCTCGCTGGAGAAGGCGAATCAGGACTACCAACGCTACTTCAGCCGATTTCTGCGCGCCTTGACCAAGAGCGAATTGCGAGAGCTGGTCAAGGATGGCGCCAAGATCTATCGCGGTGCGCTGGTGCCCGCCGAGGCGGAGCCGCAAAAGGCCGCCCCCGTCAATCAGTCGGTGATCTATCGCGGCGTACGCATGGAGGTCGAGGCCGAACCCGCGCCGACCGGGGGTGACTCAAAGGGGACGACGCCAAAGGCCGGCAAGCGGGTCTATCGCGGCGTGATCCTGGATGACGACTGAAGGGGCCCCGTCCATGGAACGCAAGGTACAGGTGATCATGGACGCCAGCGCCGACCTGTCGCCCGAGGTAGCCGAGGCGCGACGGATCGCGGTATTGCCGATCCGTTTGCGTATCGATGACCGGCTCTATCTCGACGACGGCTCCCAGGCCTTCAATCGCGACTTTTACCAGAAGCTTTGGCGACACGGTGAAAGCTTCGCTCAGGTCGAGGCGGCGGACGAGGACGACATCGCGATATGGCTGGAGAAAAACACCGTCTACTCCCCCTACCGCTTGCAGATCCTCACCGGCAACGCCACCCGCACCCAGCTGTTTGAAAAGGTCCAGCACACCATCTCCGACAATCTGCAAGTATTCAAGCGACTGCGGCTGGAGCGAGGGATCTTCGAACACTTCAACATCAAGGTGCTGGGCAGTCGCCTGATGTTCGGCGGCCAGTCGGTGCTGGCCCACGAGGCGTCGCGCATGGCCGACAAGGGCGCCGCCCTGGCGGACATCTCGTTCTACCTGCAAGCCGCGGCCAAGCGCGTAACCACCCTGGTCGCGCCGGGCGCCATGGGCTATCTGAAGGCGCGGGGCGTGGACGGAGGCTATGGCTGGATCGACGCCAAGGGGCTCAACATCAAGATACGCACGCCGGTGGTAAGCTATCGCGGCGGCGTTCCCGGCATCGTTGCCAAGGAGAAGAGTCGCGAGGCGGCGGAAACCTTTCTATTGGGAACCGCCCGCGCCATGATCGAGGGCGGCGAGGTCGATACCCCCGTGCTGATCATCAGCCAGGCCGAAGAGGCCCCCGCGTTACGCCAGCAACCCGGCTTCACCGCCCTCGCCGCGGCCGCCGCGAAACGGGATATCGAACTGATCATCACCCCCATGTCCGCCGCCAGCGCCATCGCCGCCGGCCCCGGCGCCATCGCCGCCTCCTGGATCGCCGCGGATTAGTCTGACATGCCGCGGCGGAGCGCGAGGCTCGACGCGCTAATGTCGGCAAGGGCGCGTCAAGCCGCGCGCTCCCCACTTTGGGGCGACCACTTAGCACCCAGCACTCAGCCCTCAGCACGAAATTTCCCCGTGAACCCCGCAATCCCCCCGTGTAAAATCCACCCCATGCAGCCAAACCTCGAGCCCCCCATCCCCGAGCCAAAACTCGAAGCCTTCCTCACCCGCTGGCAGGACGGCGGCGGTAGCGAGCGGGCCAACTATCAGCTCTTTCTCACCGAGCTCTGCGCCCTGCTCGGTCTGCCCAGCCCCGATCCCGCCGGCGACGAGACCGAGCACAACGCCTACGTCTTCGAGCGCCGGGTGGATATCCAGCGCCCCGACGGCGGGGCCAATCGGGGCTACATCGACCTCTACAAGCGGGGCTGTTTCGTGCTCGAAGCCAAGCAATCGGGCAAGCAGCTCGACAGCGACGGCTGGGACAAGGCGATGCTCGCCGCCCACAACCAGGCCGATCAATACGTGCGCGCCCTGCCAGCGGAGGAGGGCCGA
>JAABSM010000164.1 GCA_011390365.1 Gammaproteobacteria bacterium | reverse complement strand
CACAGAAGAGGATGCAGGAGGATGCTACCGTGAAAGAACACCGTCATTCCGGCCATAGCCTCCTGCCCCTGCCTGCGCAGGGGCGGGCTGTGGGCGGTACGACGGCTGTTTCAAGGGTTCCTTCATTTTCTGGGGTGTCGGAACACCCCCCTACATGACCGTTAGGCAAAATCTCCCCCGACCGGCCTTTGCGAAAGGGGCGTGTCGCCTGGCCCGCATCGTTATCGGTACGCACCAGCGTAAACCTTCGGCGGTCAGCGTCCGATGATGACCAGCCGCCCCCTCCGCAACCTGATCGCCGTCGTCATGACGACACTGTTCATCGCCAACGGCGCGGGCTGGCCCCTGCTCCCCCTTCTGGAGCGCCTGGAGAACATCGTCTACGACTACCGCATGCGTCTGACCATGCCCGGCGGCGTGGATCCGCGCATCGTCATCGTCGACATCGACGACCGCAGCCTCCAGCAAGAAGGGCACTGGCCATGGGGACGGGACAAGCTGGCGCGCATGGTGGATATCCTCTTTGATCACTACTATGTGGGGCTGCTGGGCTTCGATGTGGTCTTCGCCGAGTATGACGAACGCTCGGGGCTGGCGGTGCTCGAACGGCTCGCCGAGGGGGAGCTGTCGGAGTTCCCGGCCTTCCGGGAACGCCTGGAGGCCCTGCGCCCCGAACTCGATCTCGACCACCGTTTCGCCGAGAGCCTGCAAGGCCGGGATGTCATCCTCGGTTTCAGCTCCAGCAAACAGAACCGTTACGGCGCCCTGCCGCCGCCGGTACTGAAAATCGAAGATGAGCTGGCGCGGATCCCTTTTCACCAGGTGGCAGGCTACAACGGCAACCTCCCGGAGTTGCAGCGGGCGGCCTGGGGCGGCGGCTATTTCGACAACAGCTCGGTGGACGCGGACGGCGTCTTTCGGCGCATGCCGCTGGTGCAGCGCATCGACGATGGGCTCTACGAATCCCTGCCGCTGGCTATGGTCCGGGCCATCTACGGTCAACCGCCGTTGACGCTGGATATCGCCTCGACCCTGGCCGACGGTCAGGAGTGGGGGCTGGAGGCGCTGCGCGTCGGCCCGCTGCGTGTGCCGGTGGACCAGTACGGGGTGGCGCTGGTGCCCTATCGCGGCGCATCGGGCAGTTTTCGTTACGTCTCGGCCACCGATGTACTCGCCCGGAAGGTCCCGCCGGAGACCCTCGACGGCGTCATCGCCCTAGTCGGCGCCACCGCCCCGGGCCTGCTCGATTTTCGCTCCACACCGGTGCAGAATCGGTTCGCCGGGGTTGAGGTCCAAGCCAACCTGGTCGCCGGCATGCTCGATCAGCGCATCAAGAAGAAGCCGGCCTACACCATGGCGGCGGACATCCTGGCGCTGCTGCTGATCGGCCTCTTCGGCATGCTCCTGCTCCCCCGCCTCTCGCCGATCTCGGCGATCGTCGTCACGTTCGGCATCGGCGCGCTGTTGCTCAGCGGCAATCTCTACGCCTGGAGCGGGGCCGATCTCGCCCTGCCCCTGGCGGGTCAGTTGTTGCTATTGCTGACCTTCTTCATCTTCAGCAGCGCCTGGGGCTTCTTTATCGAAACCCGGGGCAAGCGCCGACTCAGCGCCCTGTTCGGCCAGTATGTGCCCAAGGAGGTCGTCGACGACATGAACGGCCGCGGCGGCGATTTCGGCGTCGCCGGCGAGAGCCGGGAGATGAGCGTGCTTTTTTCCGACATTCGCTCCTTCACCAGCATCTCGGAAGGGATGGAGCCAGATGACCTGAAACGCCTGATCAACGCCTACCTGACCCCCATGACCGCCATCGTCCACCGTTATCGCGGCACCGTCGACAAGTATATCGGCGATGCGGTCATGGCCTTCTGGGGCGCCCCCCTGCCCGACTCCGACCACGCCCGCCAGGCGGTGCTGGCGGCGCTGGCGATGCAGCAGGAGATGGAGGCGGTGCGCGCCGACTTTCGCGCCCGCGGCTGGCCCGAGCTGGATATCGGCATCGGCGTCAACAGCGGCCGCATGAACGTCGGCAACATGGGCTCCGAGTTTCGAATGTCCTACACGGTGCTGGGCGATGCGGTCAACCTGGGCTCGCGGCTGGAGGGGCTCACCAAGCAGTATGGCGCCGGCATCGTGGTCAGCGAGTTCACCCGCGTACAGGCCCCCGGCCTCGCCTATCGCGAGCTGGATCGGGTGCGGGTAAAGGGCAAGGAGCTACCCGTGGCCATCTACGAGCCGGTTGGCGCGGAGAAGGACCTCACCGCTCGCACGCGAGAAGAGCTGGAACACCATCAGACCGCACTGGAGGCCTATCGCACCCAGGACTGGGGGGAAGCGAGCCGGCTGTTTGGCGAACTGAACGAACGCGGAGACGGACGCAAGCTCTACCAACTCTACCTCGAACGCATCGACCACCTGCGGGAAAACCCGCCCGGGGACGATTGGGATGCGGTGTTTACCTACACCACGAAATAGGTACTAGTGCAGCACCCGCTAGACAAGCAATAACACTATTTACAGACCTCCCAAATAAATCCGAAAATGGCCAACATATTTGGACAGTAAGTTCCGGAACTATAAAGCGGGGTTGGGCGACCCCTTAAAATACATTGAA
>JAABSM010000163.1 GCA_011390365.1 Gammaproteobacteria bacterium | reverse complement strand
GATGTTCGCGATGGCCTCAAGCCGGTCCATCGGCGCGTACTCTACGCCATGAACGAGCTGGGCAACGACTGGAACAAACCCTACAAGAAATCGGCGCGTGTCGTCGGTGACGTGATCGGTAAGTACCACCCTCACGGCGACTCGGCGGTCTACGACACCATCGTACGCATGGCCCAGCCCTTCTCGCTGCGCTACATGCTGGTGGACGGTCAGGGCAACTTCGGCTCGGTGGACGGCGACCCGCCGGCGGCAATGCGGTATACCGAAGTGCGCTTGGCGCGCATCGCCCGCTCCCTGCTCGACGATCTCGACAAGGAGACGGTGGACTTCACCCCCAACTACGACGAATCGGAACACGAACCGGCGGTGCTGCCGGCGCGCATCCCCAACCTGCTGATCAACGGCTCCGCCGGCATCGCGGTGGGCATGGCGACCAATATCCCGCCCCACAACCTGGCCGAGACCATCGACGGCTGCATCGCCCTGATCGAAAACCCGGAGCTGGATATCGATGGGCTGATGGAGATCATCCCCGGCCCCGACTTCCCCACCGCCGGCATCATCAACGGGGTGCGCGGTATTCATGAGGCCTACCGCACCGGTCGCGGGCGCATCCAGGTGCGCGCCCTGACTCACTTCGAAGAGATGGAGCACGGGCGCACCCGCATCGTCGTCGATGAGCTGCCCTATCAGGTCAACAAGGCGCGCCTGATGGAGAAGATCGCCGAGCTGGTCAAGGAGAAGAAGGTCGAGGGCATCAGCGAGATCCGCGACGAGTCCGACAAGGACGGCATGCGCATGGTGATCGAGCTGCGCCGCGGCGAGGTGGGCGATGTGGTGCTCAACAACCTCTACATGCACACCCAGTTGCAGACCGTCTTCGGCATCAACATGGTGGCGATAGTGGACGGGCGGCCGCGGCTGCTCAACCTGCGTGAGATCATTCAGTATTTCATCCGTCACCGTCGCGAGGTCGTCACCCGCCGCACCCTGTTCGAACTGCGCAAGGCCCGCGCCCGCGCCCACGTGCTGGAAGGGCTGGCGGTGGCGTTGGCCAATATCGACGAGGTAATCGCCCTGATCAAGGCCGCCTCCAGCCCCGCCGAGGCGAAACAGGCGTTGCTCGATCGGGTGTGGACCTCCGGCATCGTCGAACGCATGCTCGAACGGGCCGGCGCCGACGCCTCCCGTCCCGAGGACATGGATGCCAATTTCGGCCTCACCGCCGAGGGTTATCGTCTTACCGAGATCCAGGCCAAGGCGATCCTCGACCTGCAACTCCACCGCCTCACCGGCCTGGAGCAGGACAAGATCATCAAGGAGTATGGCGAGATCCTGGAGCGGATCGCCGACCTGCTCGACATCCTCTCCAACGTCGAACGCCTGATGCAGGTCATCAAGGACGAACTGCTGGAGATCCGCGAACAGTACCAGGACGCGCGTCGCACCCGCATCGATCACGATCAGAGCGACCTCAGCATGGAGGACCTGATCACCGAAGAGAACGTGGTGGTCACCATCTCCCACGAAGGCTATGCCAAATCCCAGCCGGTGGATTCCTACACCGCCCAGAAGCGGGGCGGGCGCGGCAAATCCGCCACCGCCACCAAGGACGAGGACTTCGTCGACAAGCTCTTCGTCGCCAGTACCCACGACACCATCCTTTGCTTCTCCAGTCGCGGACGCGCCTACTGGCTCAAGGTCTACCAACTGCCCCAGGCCGGTCGCGGCGCCCGCGGCAAGCCGCTGGTCAACCTGCTGCCCCTGGAACCGGAAGAACGCATCAACGCGGTATTGCCGGTGCGCGAGTACACCGAAGACTGGTACGTCTTCATGGCCACCAGCTCCGGCACGGTCAAGAAGACCCCGCTGGTCGACTTCTCCCGCCCCCGCACCGCCGGCATCATCGCCGTCGACCTGCGCGAAGACGACCAACTCGTCGGCGTACGCATCACCGACGGCAGTCGTGACGTCATGCTATTCACCTCCGCCGGCAAGGCGGTGCGCTTCAACGAAAGCCTGGTGCGCTCCATGGGCCGCACCGCCACCGGCGTGCGCGGCGTGATGCTGGAAGAGGGCCAAAAGGTCATCTCCCTGATTATCGTCGACGAGGAGATGGACGTCCTCACCGTCACCGAAAACGGCTACGGCAAACGCACCCCGCTGACGGAATTCCCCGCCAAGGGCCGCGGCAACAAGGGCATGATCTCCATCAAAACCAGCGAACGCAACGGCGACCAGGTCGGTGCGGTACTCGTCGGCGAAGAAGAAGAGATCATGCTCATCACCAACGGCGGCACCCTGGTGCGCACCCGCGCCGCCGACATCTCCATCGTCGGGCGTAATACCCAGGGCGTTACCCTCATTCGTCTCACCAAGGGCGAAAAGCTGATCGGAGTTGAGCGGATTGAATCCTTGGAAGGGGATGAGGAAGAGGGGGCTGAGAATGATTCTGATGCCGATTCCTTGGGAGGGGATGATGGACAGGATTAACAGGATTTTTCAGGATTGACAGGATTTTTGTTCTGGGGGAGGTTGAGGGTTTGACTGGTGACACCGCTCCTGCGGTGTCACCCATCTGCAGGCGTTCCTGCGCCCACTGGGTCCCTCGTTACCAAGTGCTACTTGGTAACGCCTGTCCGCCAAGCTCTGCTTGGAGTGCGTTTGTTTGTCTCGTTGTCATGAAATATTCACGCTTGTTGGAATCGACAAGCGGAGCTTGGGAGCTTGCCTGGCAGGCATTACTAAGCCGGAGCTTGGTAACGAGGTATTTGGTAGCGAAGAAAACAGCCCAGAATGAAGGAGATTTCCGTGGGTTTGACTAACGCAAGCATTATCTTGAGAAATCCTGTTAATCCTGTCTATTTGTCAGTGGGGGGTGTTTGACTCGTTCCCATGCGCCGCATGGGGGAGCGGCCGATAAGGCCGCGAATCTAGTGGGGTGAAAGTCCCCACGTCGTCAGTTGCTCGATTCGGACGACTAGCATATCCACTGCTCGGGGAGGCAACAAACCGAGATATGCGTGGATGTAAAAGCCACGGCTGCCTGACAGACTAGAGCTGTTGCGGTAGGAACAACCTGGGTGGCGAGCAAACCTGGAAGCCTGAACATTAGC
>JAABSM010000162.1 GCA_011390365.1 Gammaproteobacteria bacterium | reverse complement strand
GCCATCGTGGCATTCTCCGGGAATGATGCGCCTCATTTCGTGGGTGCGCCGACCGTTTTTGGTTCTGCATAGGATGTGCCGTCGACCGAGCGACAAGGCCTTTTATTCGGCACATCCTATGCCGGTCCGGCGATTTCCGGCCTGCCCCGGAGTCAGGCGCATCAAGGGCGGGAACCTAGCGTGGCGCTTAAATTAATGACATTGTGGGCGCGCTTATTCGCCTCATGAAAAGCACTGGCGGGCAATCTCCAATCCCTCGTTTTCCACCACTCCCATACCGCTGGCGAGGGCCTGGCGTTGGCGCTTTTTGGCCTTTCTCTCCTGTTGGCGGCGGGTGCGGTAGCCGTCGGTGTCGAGGATCGCGGAGTAGGGGGCGTCGACCTGTTTGCGTACCGCGAAGCTTCTGGCGTTTACCGCCATGGTCTTGCGCAGTTGCGGGTCGAGCAGACGCGCCATTGCCTGGTGCAGGGCGTCGATGTCCTTGCCGGGGATGCGCAGGCCGGTGTGTTCGTGCTCCATCAACTCCTGGGGGCCGCCCTTGTCGGTGACGATTACCGGTAGCCCGGAGGCCTGGGCCTCCAGCGGGGCGTTGCCCCAGGTGTCGGTGGTGCTGGGGAAGACCTTGATGTCGGCGGAGGCGTAGGCCTGGGCCAGGCGATCCCCTTGCAGAAAGCCGGTGAAGGTGACCGGCAGGTTGCGCAGTTCCTCCTCTAGCGTGCGGCGATAGGGGCCGTCGCCGACGATGATCAGGTGGACCTGGTGGGGGTGGGTTTCGTGAAGGCGGCGGAAGGCCTTGGCGAGCAGGGCGAGATCCTTCTCCACCGCCACGCGCCCGACGTAGAGGAACTTGACCTTGGTGGCGGCATCGGCGATGCCGAAGGGTTGCCAGAATTCGGCGACGCGGTGGGCGGGATGGTAGCGTTCGGTGTCTACCCAGCGGTCGAGGATGAGGAGTTTTCGATTACGCAGCCCGCGTTCGTGCAGCAGGTTGGCGATGAAGCGCGAAGGGACCACCACTTCGTCGACCGCGTGGTAGAAGAGGATCATGTAGCGCCAGGTGAGGGCCTCCAGGGATAGGTCCTGGGTGTAGTTTTCCACGTATTCCGGGAAGCTGGTGTGGTAGGTGGAGGAGGCGGGCAGTTGCAGCAGTTTTGCCGTTAGCAGCCCCGCCAGTCCGATCACCCCGGGGGTGCTGATCTGCATCTTGGTGTAGCCCCCCTCCTGTATCGTCTGGATCAGCTCCAGCAGTGCCGGAACGCGAATCGACAGCCCCTCGTACTCAGGAAAATCGCGGGTGGAGATGGCGGTGAGGATGCGCAGGCGTCCCCGTTGGTGGTGGAGTCGAACCTCGGGCCGGGCGAGATAGGTGGCCTTCTCTTCCTCACCCAGGCAGGCGACTACCGTCAGGTCGATGTCGCGGCGCTCCGCCTCGTCGAGCATGCGGTGGATGGTCTTGGAGACGCCGTTGATCTCGGTGAGGGTGTCGGTGACCAGCACCAGCTTCTGCCGCTGCTCCAGCTGGAAGGCGCGGGTGACGTCGCGCAGGATGAACTTCTCACTGCTTTGGTGGAAGTAGGAGAGAAAGTAGGGCAGGGAGACGAACAGATTGGAGCTGACCATCGCCACCGCTTCCTTGATGGTGCGTTGCAGTTCGCCGCCGCCCTGTTCCAGGCGCTGTAGGTAGTAGACGAAGATGCGATTTAGCAAGCCGTTGATAATGAGAAAGATCTTGTCATCGAGGCGCGACAGCTCGCCGATGCGCTGCTTGAATGCGGTATCGGTGATCAGGCCCAACGCCTGCTGGGCGAGGATCTGATCGAAGTTGTGACGCTGGCGGGCGAGCCGGGGAAACAGGCGGTCGACGGATTGCCGCAGCCTCAGTCGCAGATGGAAGCGAACCTTCTCCGCGATGGTGAGGGAGTCGGGCTGAAAGGCGAAGCGCAGCAGCAGCGTCAGGGAGTCGCCGAGGCCCAGCTGGCTTCGCCCTATCGTCGGAGCCTTGGCGTTGCTTTGTTGCTGGTGATCGTACATCAGCTTGACCATCGCATGGGCGAGGGTGGTGGGGCCGCCATGATCGCCGCTGGGGCGGGTCTCGCGGGCGCGGATGGCGCGGATCAGGTCGTTGGCGCGGGGGCGCTCGCCGCGATAGGGGAAGGCGGTCCAGGTGAGTCCGGGGTTGAGCCCCGAGTGGTCATCCGATCCCGCTACTCGCGCCTTGTGCCAGGGCGTCTCCCCGACCGGTTCGATATCATGTCGGTTGGCGAGGCGCAGGATGGTCTGGGGATCGAGGGCGTCGAGCATCTTCTCCGTGGTCTCGTTGAGATAGCGGGAGCGGGCGCCGTTGCGCACCTCCAGGCAGGGGCACAATAGCAACGCCTTTTCGATGTGGATCAGCGCCAGTCCCCCTTCCCGCCCGTAGGGACGATTTTCGGTGCTCATCAACGGGTGGGTCATGAAATAGGCGGGCATGCTGCGCGCCGGGTCGGCCTCGGCGAGTGCGATCTCCTGGTTGATATAGGCGACCATCTCATAGAGGTTGCCGCGCAGCCGCCGGATCTCCGAGAATTGGCTCTCGCTGACATTGATGACGCTGATATGCACGGTGCAGCCGTCTTCCGGGAAGCTGGCCGACATCTCCGCGCCAATCATGACATCCTCCAGCCCGCGGTCGAGCAGCTCCTTGCAGCCGTCGATGGTGTTGTGGTCGGTCAGGGTGACCAGCGACATGCCGCGCTGCTTGAGCAAATGGTAGTTGGCCAGCGGATCCGAATAGGATTCGGGCAGGGAGAAGAGGTTCGCGGCGTAATAGTCCGTAACATTGGATGCGCGCGAGTGCAGGTGCAGGTCGATGCGGGCTTTTCTCATGTCTGTTATAGTAAAGCAATTAAATAATTTATCGATTTCGCTATAGAAACGTACGCATGTTTCGGGAATCTGACAAGACTGAAAAATTTCTGGGGTTAATTTGGATAATCAAATAAGACCGAAACCCAATGCCGCAGCGCCCAACGCTCCATGGGATATTGTAATAGAAACGAGGTCTTTTGTTTTGTAGTATATCGCACCCCAAATAATTCCCCCAACGATTGAAAAAATAATGAGTAAGGAGTTTGGGTAGTGAATATGGAATGAGGCGAATATTAGTGTG